>NZ_JAMYEB010000023.1:0-26295 GCF_033790785.1 Psychrobacter sp. PP-21
CTAAAAAGTGGTCGATGCCAATCCGTAACTGGACGTCTGCTCTGAATCGTTTTATGATTATGTTTGATGACCGTATCAGTAAGCATTTAATCTAAATGGCAGTTACACAGAATCTGGGATGGTCTCTTACTATCATTAGCAAAAGGTTGTGTTAGATCCATATTTAAAAGCTCACTGGTAAGAGCTGCTATTATTTTACTTACAGTGTTAGCGGTTCTAGGGTGCATAGCTTTATCATTGTTTGCTATAGCTGTTTGTTCTAAATGCTCAATCTTATTGAGTAAACCCTTTATTTCTTCTTCTTTTTTAGCTAATTGTTTAACAGTAATATCATATACATTAGGATCAATATTTTGACTTCTAGAGCTTCTTATCTGTTCTGCTATCAATCTTTCCTTAAATTCTTTCCTTTCTCTAATATAGTTAAGGATTGTACGGGCATCGCTGCTCATGGCTTCTCTGTGTTCATTAAAAAGCGTTGCATCTAAACCTATATCAATAATACAGTTTAGTTTTAAAATATCTTCAACTTTCCAGTACATATCATCAAAGCTATCATTTACATTATTTTCTAAAACAAGTGATAAATAGTCTTCTGTTGGAAAACACTGCGGATCATCGTACTCATAAGCATCATAACTATATTTAATATATGTAAGAGTATGATCCAAAGATTTTATGGAATCTATACCAGTGTTTTCATCTATACTTTTTTCATCTATTTCAACTCCATTTTTATCAAGTGTTTTAAACCCTAATTGATAGAAATTAAGTTTAAGAAATTCATCGTCATTAATTAAGTAATTAATAATTAATTCTTTACGGTCGTCAGTATATAGTTCTAGTAGCTCTATAAATAAGTAAAAGCTCACAAAGTAATCATCTTCTTCTGTGTCCCAAGAGTAAAAATCTTCTTCTGCCTTTTTTATTACTTCATAAATAATGCCCACAATTCACACCCCTCCACCCTTCAATTTAAGTAGATATAAGACAAGCTAGCCTAAAGCTATATGAACGAATGGCTTTAGATTGTTCATCATGCCTTGCAAGATTTTTATTATTATTTGCTTAATCAAAACATCATATAATCACTTTCTAAATTTAGCACAAAAAAAAGCCAACCATTGAAAACAATGATTGGCTTCTCTTATTACTGCTATGTTTGGTCGGAACGGCAGGATTTGAACCTGCGACCACTACACCCCCAGTGTAGTGCGCTACCAGACTGCGCTACGCCCCGAATGACTGACTATTTTACGCAAAATTATGTATATTGCAAGGGCTATTTATATCAGCCAAAATCTACCACATTATTCTACGCATCACAGTCAGTATCTTTATTGCGCAGGTAGCTTTAACCCAATAGCTCTTTTAGGATTTGGTTCACTTGCTGCGGGTTAGCACTACCGCGACTGGCTTTCATGACCTGACCGACCAGACCATTAAAGGCTTTTTCTTTACCGCCGCGATATTCTTCTACCATGGCTTCATTTTTTGCGATGACGTCTTCGACCATGGCTTTGATAGCACCAGTGTCAGTTTCTTGCTTGAGACCTTTGTCTTTGATGATCTTATCTGCCGCGTCATCATCATTGCCACCTTCGCGCTCATATAGAGCACTAAAGACTTTCTTAGCCAGTTTGCCAGATAGCGTATCATCTTTAATACGTTTTAGCATACCAGCCAACTGTTTGGCGCTGATAGGAGAGTCGACGATGTCTTTGTCATCTTTGTTCAGTGCGCCTAGCAAGTCGCCCATGACCCAGTTGCCAGCCATTTTGGCATCTGACTGACCGATTTCAGCCACTACATCTTCGAAGTAATCGGCAAGTTGACGACTACCAGTCAGGATACGTGCATCATATTCTGACAGACCAAGCGCTTCTTCAAAGCGTGCACGGCGAGCGACAGGTAGTTCTGGCATCGCTGCTTTGATCGCATCAACCGTGTGCTGCTCGATACGGACAGGTAGCAGGTCAGGATCAGGGAAGTAGCGATAGTCGTTGGCGTCTTCTTTGGTACGCATGGTACGCGTTTCATCACGCTCTGGATCATATAGCATCGTTGCTTGTACGACTTTGCCACCGTCCTCTAAGATATCGATTTGACGTTCGATTTCACGATTGATAGCACGTTCGATAAAGCGGAACGAGTTTAGGTTTTTTAGCTCAGTACGCGTACCAAGATCAGCGCCTGGCTTGCGCACAGAGACATTACAGTCACAGCGGAATGAGCCTTCAGCCATTACAGCGTCTGAGATACCGAGCCACGTGACCAGCTGATGAATGGCTTTGATGTAGGCCAATGCTTCGTGAGCTGAGCGCATGTCAGGTTCAGAGACGATTTCGATCAGTGGCGTACCAGCACGGTTCAAATCCACACCGGTCATACCATCGACTGCATCATGCACAGATTTACCAGCATCTTCTTCTAGATGTGCGCGAGTGATACCCATACGTTTAGGGTATTCGTTCTTATCCCCTTCATTGACCACGACATCGATGTAACCTTCACCCACGATAGGGTTGGCCATCTGGGTGATTTGATAGCCTTTCGGCAAGTCAGGATAAAAGTAGTTTTTACGGTCAAACGTATTAAACAGACCCAGCTCAGCATTGACACCGATACCGAATTTGAGCGCGCGATCGACCACGCCAGCATTTAATACGGGCAATACGCCAGGTAAGCCTAAGTCAACGATACTCGCTTGGCTGTTTGGCTCATGACCGAAGTCAGTCGGCGCACTTGAGAATATTTTGCTCTCTGTGTTTAGCTGGCAGTGAATCTCGATACCGATGACCACTTCATAACCATCAACAAATAGCTCTTTACGCACGGTGTGTTCACGGACGGCATTGTTATCAGTAGTTGCTGTGTTCATTATACCGTCTCCTTTGCGATGGCTGAGTGTTGTAAGTGATGGTCTGTATGCTGCTGGAATAGATGGGCAGTCGTAAGCAGTTGACTCTCTTGCCAGTGCTTACCGATTAACTGCAGGCCAATAGGTAGACCTTCTTTAGTCAAACCAACTGGTTGGCTAAGTGCAGGCAGACCTGCTAAGTTGACCGCGATGGTATAGACGTCGCCCAAGTACATGGTTGCAGGGTCAAGATCTTCACTCAGCTTATAAGCTGCTGTCGGTGCCGTTGGGCTAGCAATCACATCACAACTAGCAAACGCTTCATCGAAGTCTTTGACGATTAGGCGACGAATCTTCTGTGCTTTTGTATAGTAAGCATCGAAGTAGCCAGCCGATAGCGCATAAGTGCCGGTCAAGATACGGCGCTGTACTTCAGGGCCAAAGCCTTCAGAGCGTGAGCGTGTATATAGATCGATCAGATCCGTTGGGTTCTCACAGCGATAGCCAAAGCGTACGCCATCAAAGCGTGATAGGTTTGAGGACGCTTCAGCAGGCGCTAACATATAGTAAGTGGCAAGCGTGATCTCAGGATCAGTGATGTTCACTTCTACAATCGTCGCGCCCAGTTCTTCGTATTTCTTTAGAGCGGCACGGGCAGCTTGCTCAACTTCGCTATCCAGCCCTGCGCCAAAGTATTCTTTAGCAACACCGATACGAAGACCTTCAAATGGCTTATCACCAGCAGCAGCCTGAGCATCATTGATATCTTGTACGTAGTCAGGCATCTCATGTTTGATAGAGGTGGCATCACGCGGATCATGACCAATCATTGGCTGTAGCAGGTAGGCACAGTCTTTTGCGCTACGTCCCATGCTACCGGCTTGGTCTAGACTTGAGGCATAGGCAATCATACCAAAGCGTGACACACGGCCATAAGTAGGCTTGATACCAGTTAGTCCGCAGAATGAAGCAGGCTGACGAATAGAGCCACCTGTATCACTACCGGTAGCAACTGGCACAAAACCAGCGGCAACCGCGGCAGCACTACCACCTGATGAACCACCAGGGACGCGCTCTAGGTTCCAAGGATTCTGTACCGTACCGTAGTATGAGCTACTGTTGTCTGAGCCCATCGCAAACTCATCCATGTTGAGCTTGCCCAAGCTAATCATGCCAGCGTTGTCGATGTTAGAGACGATGGTCGCGTTATATGGTGAGACAAAGTTATGCAGCATCTTTGAGCCACAAGTCGTCAGTACGCCTTGGGTACAAAAGATGTCTTTGTGCGCCATAGGCACGCCAAGTAGCGGACGCTTATCGCCTTGTGCACGCATCTCGTCTGCCGCTTTTGCTTGTGCACGTGCAGTCTCAGAAGTATGCGTGATAAAGCTATTGATCTTGCTGTCTAGCGCGTCGATGCGCTTGATATAGTGCTCGGTTAATTCCGCGCTACTAAATTGTTTGTCTTGCAAGCCCATAATGAGCTGATCGGTACTTAATAGATGAAGTTCAGACATAAGGTGTCGTCCGTCAAAATGTTAATAGCATAAAATAAGATGAGATAATGGCAAATACGTGATTAGGCGCGCTAATCACTGTCATGTGATATGACTATTCGATCACCTGTGGTACCAGATACAAGCCGTCTTCAACGGCAGGTGCTACCGATTGATTGCGCTCGCGTTCGATATCGTGCTTGGCCACATCGACACGTAGCTCTTGGCAAGCTTCGTGGATATTGGCTAATGGCTTGATGTCTGTGGTATCTACGTTAGATAACGTGTTCATAAGTTTTAATACTTTACTGATATCGTCGGCATAGCTATCGGCCGTGCTTTCATTGACACCCAAGCGGGCAAGGTTAGCCACTTCTAGGATTTCTTCACGGCTGACAGTGTTGTCAGACGTTGCTGATTGCTGAGACATAGTTTCTCCAGTTAAGGACAGTTTTTGTTAGAGTAGGGATAAGGCGAATATATAAGCGCTCAAATGTACTTGGCTATAAAATTGGCTTATTATAAAGCATCTGACTCAAGTTTACAGAGTATGAGGCTTGATTGATGCACAATATCAACCAAGATGGACTGATGATATAAGGGTGTATAAACAGAGCGACACAAACATTTGCAAAACTACGCGTATAATTGGCGATTGATTTTCAATTGCTCTCCAATTAGGTTATAAAATACGTTACAGTATGCATCTGCTGTTAAGTAAAACAATCATCTGCCTGTAGAGCCTTGTTAGTTATCAGAATAAATGATGTTTCATTGAATGGAATGATAGTCACTACTATTTCAAACTTTGTAACAACTTTTGGGGTCTAAGACAAAAATCCTTGCTTACTGATGCAAATATCTATGTTTTTTTTGAGCTAAATCGGTATAATTTAGCTCAGTTTTTCATTTCATCATTATTGCTTAGGTTTGACGGATTGCGATGACTTAATGTCGCTGCCGTTACTGTCTAACGATGACCTGCTCAACACTGACGAGTAACCCCTCAGTCAATCTCATTCGCCTCATTCGTAAGACGCTGGATATATTAGTCATGAACCTGTTTGGATTTTTATCAAATAATATCGCTATCGACCTCGGTACTGCGAACACCCTAATTTTTATTCCTAATAAAGGCGTCGTGCTTGACGAGCCCACGGTGGTCGCGTTACGAAGCAATCGTACTCAAAACCCGACCGTCGCTGCTGTTGGTATTGATGCCAAGCAGATGTTAGGCCGTACGCCTGCGAACATCACAGCGATTCGCCCGTTGAAGGACGGCGTGATTGCTGATTTTGAAGTGACGCAAAAAATGCTAAAGCACTTCATCGCTAAAGTAAAAGCCAAGCGTTTTATGGCGCAGCCTAACGTGGTGGTCTGTGTACCCTGTAAGTCTACATTGGTTGAGCGTAAGGCGATTCGCGAAGCGGTATCATCAGCGGGCGCAAGCAAGGTGTTACTACTAGAAGAGCCTATGGCTGCGGCTATCGGTGCTGGCATGCCTGTCCATGAAGCCAGTGGTTCTATGGTCGTTGATATTGGTGGTGGTACGACTGAGATTGCCGTTATCGCGCTGTCTGGTTGTGTCTATGCTGAGTCTATTCGCATCGGTGGCGATATGTTTGACGAAGCGATTATCACACACGTACGCCGTACGCACGGTTGTGTGATCGGTGAGACGACCGCTGAGCGCATCAAAAAAGAAGTCGGCTCTGCATTGAATGAAGACAGCAAGCTAGAGGTAGAAGTGCGTGGTCGTAGTATGGCAGAGGGCGTACCCAAGACCTTTATCGTCAATTCAGAAGAAGTGCAAAAAGCATTGACTGACCCATTGAGCGGTATTATTAGTGCTGTAAAAGTAGCCCTTGAGCAGACACCGCCAGAGTTATCATCAGACATCGCTGAGCGTGGTATTGTATTGACGGGTGGCGGCGCATTGCTACGCGATCTTGATAAGCTTATCTCACAAGAGACAGGCTTACCAGTGACTGTAGCAGAAGATCCGTTAACCTGTGTTAGCCGCGGTGGTGGTATTGCGCTTGATTTCATCAATAACAAAAGCTTGAACATGATTTTTGTTTAAGTAGCGTTTACTCATGAGTGTGATGTTGTCGTTATAGCGTCTATCATGCTTTATGACAGCTAAATATTCTGTGAGATCGCAGTTTACAATATTAAAGGTAGCCAGTTGTGCTGCCTTTAATTGCATTGAACCATGCTAGAACCCAATATTATCGATAAACACTCACGCTCTAACCCCGTGATATTGCTCATTTTAGAATTCTTAAATTAGACGACTTATGACCCCAAGTATTTTTGCGCGCCAGGCATTATCACTTCGTAAGACTGCTATCGTATTGATAGTGGCCTCAGTACTGATGTGGTTTGATAGCAAAAATTCGGAATGGTTCAATCCAGTGCGTAATACCAGTCATGCCGCTATGCAGCCTATTTATGAGCTGTCTTTATTGCCCAGTTATGCCAAGCATTGGGCAAGTGGTAGCCTACAATCAAAAGAAGCACTGCGCCGCGAAAACATGCAATTAAAATCGCAACTTATTCATGCACACGCAAAGCTGCAGCAGCAAGATTATATCTTGGCACAAAATGCGCGCTTGCAAGGTATTTTGTCGACGACCAAACCCGAGCAGTTTGATCTTAACTTGGCGCAAGTCATCGGTACCGATACCAACCTGCTCAGACAGATTGTTGTGCTCAATAAGGGCGAGCAAGATGGCGTGCAAGTTGGACAGACAGTCATTGATGAAGATGGTATTTTGGGGCAGATTATCAATGTCTATCCTAATACCAGCCGCTTACTATTGATTACTGATGAGCAGCAGTCAGTTGCAGTCACTGTCAAGCGTACTGGTCAGCGAGCTATCGTGACAGGTCAGGGTATCCCATCTGCGTTAAGCCTTAACTATGTCTTTAAGACCTCAGATGTACGCGTTGGTGATGAGTTGGTATCGTCGGGATTGGGTGGACGTATCCCAGCAGGCTATCGTGTTGGTCGTATCGCTCATATCAAAGACGAGCAAGCCGATAATTTCAGAAGTATTGAAATTACGCCCGCTGCCAACTTTATTGATAATGCCTATGTGTTGATACTTCAAGATAAGATGCTCAATAAAAATAATACTGTTATTGGTCAGTAAGCACTGGTCGCATAAGATTTGATATAAGGCTATCTAATAGCTTACGCGTTAAGTAACGCTTTTATCAAATGGTACTCACAGTATTTGCCCTTTTAGTATTCATTCCACAATATAACAGTTGCCACTACACAATCGCTAAGGTAAGTACTCATGTCGTATCCTGATTCTGAGAATTCAACGGCGCTATTGATTGTGGTCATTGCCCTAAGCTTTATCGTTGCCTCCTCACTCAATGTCTATCCATTAAGTCCTAGTATGGCAACCTTGCGCCCTATGGTTATGATTATGGTGCTGATCTATTGGCTGCTATTTCAGCCGCGCTATGTCGGTATCTTTACCGCATTTACCATTGGGCTTATTGCAGACTTACTGATGGATACACATTTGGGGCAGCAAGCGTTTGCAGCGGTTGTGGTTGCCCTTGTGATCAAGATTGTCAGCATCTATGTCAGGCAGTTAAACACAATTAGCGCGTGGTTGATCGCCAGCCTAGGGTTGTTCGTTTTCCAGTTGAATTTATGGATACTACAATTGTTTGTCCAAAACGTTTTTGTCGTAAAATCTGCTCTGTCACTCATCATGAGTATTATCAGCTGGCCACTTATACTGTTGGCGCTACGCAAATTCGCACGTTAATGACAGCACTGCTATCAATGGTTACTTTGTCACAGTCGCTTTTGCATTTGCCAATCTATTCAGCAAACCCATACATTATATTTTGATAAATAAAGAGAAAAGCGATGAATATTATTTTAGCGTCTGGTTCGCCGCGTCGTCGAGAGTTACTAACCAGAGCACAGTTAGATTTTAGAGTTCTAAGCGTAGACATCGATGAGACCCAGCAAGTTAATGAATTGCCAAAAGACTATATCGAACGTATGGTCGCGACCAAAGCTGCGGCTGCTATAGAGCAATTAAACCAAACACTAAGTATAGATGAGAGTAATGAGGATAGCTTTACCGAGTCAGTTGTTATTCTAACCTCCGACACCATTGGTGTACTGCCAGATGGTAAGACAGTATTGGTCAAACCAGTCGATCGCGAGCATGCTTATAGTATGTGGCAGCAGATGTCTGATAATGTTCATGAAGTATGGACAGCTGTGCAAGCAACTCGAGTACAGTTGCTATCAAAAAAAGTAGAAGATCATACATCACACCGTATCAAAGACTTCCAGGTTGTCGAGCAGCAGCAACTCACTGAACGTACAGAGGTGACCTTTATACCGTTGACCACGCAGATGATGAGCGATTACTGGGATAGTGGAGAGCCCGCTGACAAAGCAGGCGGCTATGGCATTCAAGGTTTAGGTGCCGCTTGGGTTGAGCGTATCAACGGCAGCTATACCAATGTTGTCGGTCTGCCATTGGCACAAACGTTGGCATTGATCAAAGATATGTCATAAGGTAGCGAGAACACATAGCACAAGGTGAACGCAATCGACCTACCATATCGGATATGCACATAATGACACGGTAGGGTAATGGGCAAGAGCAAGCAGCATTTGTTACACTGTCAAACGAATAGGCGATGAACGCCTGATAAGAAAGCTAAGAGATAAGAGAAAAAACTATGTCCGAAGAGCTGCTGATTAATATTAGTCCAATGGAGTCCCGTGTTGCGGTTTTAGACAACGGCATCTTGGGTGAGATTTATATTGAGCGACATCACAAACTGGGTTTGGTCGGCAATATCTATTTGGGTACGGTTGTACGTGTACTTCCTGGTATGCAGGCAGCTTTTGTCGATATCGGTCAGTCAAGAACTGCATTTTTGCATGTCAACGACATGCAGCGAGAGCCACGCCCAGTCGCAGAAAATAAAAATAAAACGGCTGCAGAAACCAAAAAAGAAACCGATGATAGTAGGTCGGCTATAGAAACCTCTGCAGACAATTTAGAGGTAACCCCGCCAGTTGTCAGTGCAAAAAGTACTGAAGTCGTACCTGCGTCGAAGACTTTGATTCAACACCGTTTGCACGAAAGCCAGCGTATCTTGGTGCAGGTGACCAAAGATCAGTTGGGTAGTAAAGGCGCGCGTTTAACGACCAACATCTCTTTACCATCACGTTATTTGGTTTATTTACCGTCAAGCGATCATATTGGTATATCACAGCGTATTGACGGTGAAGAAGAACGCACGCGTCTAAAAACTGAGCTGAGTAGCTTGATGCAGACAGTCAATCTAAAAGGTGGACTCATTGCTCGCACTGCCGCTGAGCGTGTGCCTGTTGATAAGCTGGAAGAAGACATCTATTATTTACTACAGCTATGGCGTACTATCTGCGCTCGTCGTCAAGAGATCAACCATAACCAGAGCTCAGAGCTTATTTATCAAGAGTTGTCTCTACCGCTGCGTTCTATCCGCGACCTAGTGCATGCTGATACCGAAAAAGTCATCATCGATAACACACAGATTTATGAGCAAATAAGATACTTTGCCAAAGAGTTTGTACCATTTGTATATGACAGAATCGTGCATTATACGGCAGAGCTGTCATTGTTTGATGTACACCGTGTCGAGGATGACTTGCGTGATGCCCTAAAACGCCGTGTTGATCTAAAGTCTGGTGGGTATCTAATCATCGACCAAACAGAAGCAATGACCACTATTGATGTCAATACGGGCTCTTTTGTGGGTGGTCGTTCATTAGAGGACACCGTCTATAAGACCAATTTAGAAGCCACACATGCCATTGCGCGTCAGCTGCGTCTACGTAATCTGGGCGGTATTATTATCCTAGATTTTATCGACATGTTGGAGCAACAGCATAAAGATGACGTACTAGAGAGCCTACAGTCACAGCTTACTCAAGACTATGCCAAAACCAAGATTACACAAGTCAGTGAGCTTGGATTGGTGGAGATGACACGTAAGCGTACACGTGAGTCATTAGGTCAGCAGCTTTGTGAGCCTTGTTCTACCTGTCAGGGTCGCGGGTTCGTAAAAACCGCAGAAACGGTTTGCTTTGAGATATTCCGTGAGATCATGCGATGTGCTCGTACATATAACTCTCCCAAAAAGTTCACGGTAGTGGCTCATGCGGCAGTTATTGACTTACTACTCACAACAGAGTCAGACACAGTAGCCGATTTAGAGTACCTACTAGGTAGAGTGATTACTTTTGATGTAGAAAACCTATATACCCAAGAACAGTACGATATTGTTCTGGATTAGCGATATTAACAGTTATTATTAAGCGCAGTTAATAGGTCTAAGTAATAAATGAATTTATATGCGAGAAATTTTTAGAGTTGGCATGTGAAACTCTCAAATATATTGCCCTTGCAATGACCAAAATACTGTGTATAATATACACCACTGAATTATATACGCGCAGCTGAACAGAAAAGCTGGCGCTATTACAGCTGGAGCATCGTTTCTAGCACTATTTCATTATGCCTTTGCTGACATCCATTATAGGAGGGTCGGCGGGGCTTTAAACTATTTTGCTTTTGGCACGCTATAAGTTCGGATAAAGAACTCATTCTGGTTAAGAACAGAAGGCCGCTTTAAGTGAATATTTAACCAAACTGCTTTTGATCATGATCTTGCAACGCAAGAATGACGAAAGCACATATTAGGAGCTTGCTGGCATGGCTAACCAGAGAATCCGTATCCGTCTTAAGTCTTTTGATCATCGTCTGATTGATCAATCTGCACAAGAGATTGTTGATACTGCAAAGCGCACCGGTGCGCAAGTTTGTGGTCCTGTACCGTTGCCGACTCGCATTGAGCGCTTCAACGTTCTAACCTCACCACACGTTAACAAAGACGCTCGTGATCAGTACGAAATCCGTACTCATAAGCGTATGGTTGATATTGTTCAACCTACTGACAAAACTGTGGATGCGCTAATGAAATTAGATTTAGCGGCGGGTGTTGACGTTCAAATTGCTTTGGGTTAATGCACACCCAACCCATTAATATAAGATATAAAGAGGTCTAAAATGGCGATCGGTTTAGTCGGTAAAAAGTGCGGCATGACCCGTGTCTTCACTGAAGCAGGCGCATCTATCCCTGTAACAGTAGTTGAGGTCGATGCAAACCGCATTACTCAAGTAAAAAGTACTGATGTAGATGGTTATCAAGCCATCCAAATCACTACAGGTACCCGTCGTGACAGCCGCGTAACTGCAGCACAGAAAGGTCACTTCGCTAAAGCTGGTGTTAAAGCTGGCCGTGGTGTTTGGGAATTCCGTGCCAACGAAAGCGATCTTGAAGGTCGTGAGATTGGTGGCGAGATTCTAGCTGATTTGTTCGAACAAGGTCAGATGGTTGATGTGACAGGACAGAGCAAAGGTAAAGGCTTTCAGGGTCCAGTAAAGCGTCACAACTTTAGTATGCAAGATGCTACTCATGGTAACTCAGTGTCTCATCGTGCGCATGGTTCAACTGGTCAAAACCAGTCACCAGGTAAAGTATTCAAAGGCAAAAAGATGGCGGGCCAGATGGGTAACAAGCGTGTTACTGTTCAAGGCCTAGAAGTGATTTCGGTTGATGCCGAAAAAGGGTTACTTGTCATCAAGGGTGCTATCCCAGGTGCCACCGGTGGCGATGTTATCGTACGTCCGTCAGTCAAAGCCTAAGCAAGGGGATTAACGTGGATTTAAAAACAGTTACAGGTGCGGCGGTTGAGCTTTCTGATACGGCTTTTGGTCGTGAATTCAACGAAGCACTAGTGCATCAAGTCGTCACCGCTTATTTAGCCGGTGCTCGCCAAGGTACACGCGCACAAAAAACCCGTGCCGAAGTTTCTGGCGGTGGTATCAAGCCATGGCGCCAAAAAGGTACTGGTCGCGCTCGTGCGGGCTCTATTCGTAGCCCAATCTGGCGTTCAGGTGGTCGTGCATTCGCTGCAAAACCACAAGATTGGTCACAGAAAGTAAACCGTAAAATGTATCGCGGTGCGATGCAGTGCATCCTAGCAGAATTGATTCGTCAAGAGCGTCTGATTTTGGTAGAAGAGTTGAGCGTTTCTGGGCCGAAAACTAAAGAACTGATTGCAAAGCTAAATGAGCTTGGTGCACCTCGTGCATTGATCGTCACCAAAGAAGTTGACGAGAACTTATACTTAGCTGCTCGCAACATTCCACACGTCAACGTACTTGGTACAGGCGAAGTGGATCCAGTGAGCTTGATCGCATTTGATAAAGTGATCATGTCAGTTGAAGCTGCGAAACAATTTGAGGAAGCACTAGCATGAACAACGCAAGACTTTATCAGGTCTTAAGAGGACCTGTATTCTCAGAAAAATCTCAAATGCTTGGCGACTCACTTGGTGTGCAGGTATTTAAAATTGATTCTAATGCTACTAAGCTTGAAGTCAAGAAAGCAGTTGAGTTGATGTTTGAAGGTGTTGAAGTTACTAAAGTAAACACTTTGAATGTTAAAGGTAAGACAAAGCGTTTTGGTAAAAGCATCGGCCGTCGTAACGACTATAAAAAAGCCTATGTTACCTTAAAAGCTGGTCAAGATGTACAAATGGCTGATGCTGGTGAAGACGTAGCGAACACTACTACTTCTACTAGTGAAACAGCGAATAACGAATAAGGATTACACTCATGCCTATCGTAAGAGCAAAGCCAACATCACCAGGCCGTCGTTTTGTTGAAAAAGTTGTGCATCCACACCTTTATAAAGGTCGTCCTTATGCAGCGCTTCTAGAATCAAAAAGTAAGTCAGGTGGTCGTAACAATAATGGTCGTATCACTACTCGTCACATTGGCGGTGGTCATAAGCAACATTATCGCATTATCGACTTCAAACGTACTAAAGACAATATCCCAGCAACGGTAGAGCGTATTGAATACGATCCTAACCGTACTGCACATATTGCATTACTTAAGTATGCTGATGGCGAACGTCGTTACATCATTGCTGCTAAGAAACAAGCAGTTGGTGATACTGTAATGTCAGGTGAGACGTCTCCAATTCGTCCAGGTAACTGCCTACCGCTAAAAAACATCCCATTGGGTACTGTGATTCACAATATCGAGCTTAAAATCGGTAAAGGTGCACAGATGGCTCGTTCTGCGGGTGCTAGCGTTCAGTTATTAGGCCGTGACGGTATCTACGCTATTATACGTCTACGCTCTGGCGAAACACGCCGTGTACACGTAAATTGCCGTGCTGTTATTGGTGAAGTTTCTAACACTGAAAACAACTTGAAATCACTTGGTAAAGCTGGTGCTTCACGTTGGCGTGGTGTTCGTCCTTCAGTTCGTGGTGTCGCTATGAACCCGGTTGATCACCCACATGGTGGTGGTGAAGGTCGTAACAAAGGTCGCCATCCAACTAGCCCTTGGGGTCAGAAGTCTAAAGGACTTAAAACGCGTCACAATAAGCGTACTGACAACATGATCATCCGCCGTCGCGCCAAGAAGAAATAAAGGAAGAATTTCATGCCTCGTTCATTGAAAAAAGGTCCATTCATAGACGCGCACTTATTTGCTAAAGTTGAGAATGCATTAGACACCAACTCACGCAAGCCAATTAAAACTTGGTCGCGCCGCTCGATGATCCTACCACAAATGGTTGGCTTAACTTTATCTGTCCACAACGGCCGTACTCATGTACCGGTTATCGTAAGTGAGCAGATGGTTGGTCATAAACTAGGTGAATTTGCCCCGACTCGTACGTATCGTGGTCATGGCATTGACAAAAAAGCTAAGAGATAAGGTGCTTACCATGGAAGTAACTGCAAAATTACGCGGTGCCGCCATATCGGCACAAAAAGTTAGACTCGTTGCTGATGAAGTTCGTGGCAAATCTATTGAGCGTGCTTTGGATATCCTAACGTATAGCAATAAAAAAGGCGCTGTGTTTGTTAAGAAATGTCTTAACTCAGCCATCGCCAATGCCGAACATAATCACGGCTTAGATATTGACGACCTAAAAGTCGCTACTATCTATGTTGATGAAGGCATTACGCTAAAACGTATCCTACCACGTGCCAAAGGCCGTGCTGATCGTATCAGCAAGCGTACTTGTCACATCACTATAAAGGTAGGAGAATAAGTTATGGGTCAAAAAGTACATCCAATCGGAATTCGTCTTGGTGTTGTAAAAAAGCATAACGCAAACTGGTATGCTAACCCTAAACAATACTCAGAATACCTAATCAACGACATTCAAGTTCGTGAATATCTACGCAAAAAGCTAGACAACGCTATGATCAGCAACATCATGATCGAGCGTCCTACTGGCGCTGCTAAGATTACCATCGCCACTGCGCGTCCTGGTATTGTTATCGGTAAGAAAGGCGAAGATATCGAAAGACTTCAAAAAGAATTGACCAAAATTATGGGCGTACCTGCTCAGGTCAACATTGAAGAAATCACGTCACCTGACCTTGATGCACGTTTGGTAGCAGACGGCATCGGTAGCCAGCTTGAGCGTCGTGTTATGTTCCGTCGTGCGATGAAACGCGCGGTACAGAACAGCATGCGTTCTGGTGCTAAAGGTATCAAGGTTGAGCTGTCTGGCCGCCTAGGCGGTGCTGAGATTGCTCGTAGTGAATGGTACCGTGAAGGTCGTGTGCCATTGCATACACTCCGTGCTGATATTGACTACTCGTCAATTCGTGCAGAGACAACTTACGGCACCATCGGTGTTAAAGTTTGGATTTTCCGTGGCGAAATCCTTGACGGTATGAACAGTGTATATAATCCCGTCAAAGAAGAGCAGACTCGTGCGCCAAAACGCCGTGGTCGTGGAAACCGTCGAAACTCAGACAGAGGTTAAACTATGTTACAGCCAAAACGTACCAAGTTTCGTAAAATGCACAAAGGTCGTAACACTGGGCTAGCTCATCGTGGAAGCACCGTTGCATTCGGACAAATTGGTCTAAAATCATTGACGCGTGGTCGTATGACAGCTCGTCAAATTGAAGCAGCACGTCGTACCATCACTCGTAAAATTAAGCGTGGCGGTAAGATTTGGATTCGTGTATTCCCAGACAAGCCAATTACCAACAAACCATTAGAAGTACGTATGGGTAAAGGTAAAGGTCCAGTTGAATATTGGGTATGCGAAATCAAGCCTGGTAAAGTGCTATATGAAATTGAAGGGGTATCTGAAGAGCTTGCTCGCGATGCTTTAACGCTTGCTGCAGCAAAACTGCCCTTTAAAACTACCATTGTTAAGCGGACGATAATGTAATGAAGATCAGTGAATTACGTGATAAATCATTAGAAGAACTGACCCAGTTACTTGATGAAAAGCAACTTGATGCTTTCCGTATTCGTATGGCTAAAGCAACTGGTCAGTTGGGTAATACCCATGAAGTTAGAGACAATCGTCGTACGATTGCCCAGCTTCAGACTTTGATTAACGAGAAACAACGAGGCGACTCATGAGCGATAACAATCAAACAGCTACCAATGCTAGCGTAGTGACAGGACGAGTTGTCAGCGATAAGATGGACAAGTCCATCACAGTTTTGATTGAGCGTCTGGTTCGTCATCCTTTGTATGGCAAACAGCTTCGTCGTTCTACTAAAATCAAAGCACATGATGAGAACAACGTTTGCCAACAAGGTGACCTTGTCCGTATCAAAGAAACGCGTCCAATCTCAAAAACTAAGTCTTGGACTTTGGTTGATGTGGTTGAAAAAGTAGAAAAAATCTAAGTAAATTGCATTAAAAGCCAGAAGCTGTTAAAATAGCCGCCTTTTTAAGGATGCTGATTGCGCCGAGCGTATATCACTCACATGAAGAGTAAATTGCGGCTATTTATATTAAAATGCCGTCTACTCATTCTGTGCTAGCGGCAGCAACTGGTTTTTATTGCTCATACGTGTGGAGTAACGCTATGATTCAGGTTGAGTCAATGCTGGAAGTTGCAGACAATAGCGGTGCAAGGCGAGTTCAGTGCATTAAAGTACTGGGTGGTTCTCATCGTCGTTATGCATCAGTTGGCGACATTATTAAAGTAACGGTTAAAGAAGCCATTCCTCGCGGTCGTGTTAAAAAAGGCGACGTGATGAATGCAGTAGTTGTACGTACCAAAAAAGGCGTTCGTCGTCCTGATGGTTCTGTGTTACGTTTTGATGACAATGCTGCGGTATTGTTGAACCAAAACAAAGCGCCGATTGCAACTCGTATTTTTGGACCGGTAACTCGTGAACTACGTGGTGATCAGTTTATGAAAATTGTATCACTAGCACCAGAAGTATTGTGAGGTAATCCATGTCAAAATTACGTAAAGGCGATACAGTTATCGTGATTGCTGGGAAAGACAAAGGCAAGCAAGGTACTGTACAAGCTGTAAAAAATGATCGTATTAAAGTTGAAGGCATTAATATTGTTACTAAACATCAGAAGCCAAATCAGGCAACTGGCGTTGAAGGTGGCATTCTTAAGCAAGAAGCTTTTCTGCATATTTCAAATGTCGCAATCTTAAATGCGCAAACCCAAAAAGCAGACCGTATTACTTATCAGTTTGGCGAAGACGGCAAGAAACAACGCGTCTATCGTTCAAACGGTGAAGTAGTGGCGACTGCGTAAGACACTAAGGGTGTAATGGTAATGGCAAGATTAAAATCTTTATATAACGATGAACTAAAGCAACAAATCAAAGAAGAACTTGGTTTGGATAATGTGATGCAAGTGCCGAAAATCACTAAAATCACACTTAACATGGGTGTGGGCGGCGCGTCTCAAGACAAGAAATTGCTTGAAGGTGCTGTAGCTGATATGACCGCTATTGCTGGTCAAAAGCCTGTTGTCACTAAAGCGCGTAAATCAGTCGCTGGCTTTAAGATTCGTGAAGAATGGCCAATTGGTTGTAAAGTAACGCTACGCGGTGAGCAAATGTACGAATTTTTAGATCGTCTCGTTGCCATTGCAATTCCTCGTATTCGTGATTTCCGCGGTTTTTCACCTAAAGCCTTTGACGGACGTGGTAACTACTCATTGGGTATCAAAGAACAAATCGTATTCCCAGAAGTAGATTTTGACAAGATTGATCGTATCCGTGGTATGGATGTGACTATCACCACGTCAGCTCAATCTGATGAAGAAGGTCGTGCGTTGCTTAAAGCATTCGGCTTCCCATTTAAATAAGGTAAAGACGTTATGGCAAAGAAGAGCATGATTAACCGCGAATTAAAGCGCGAAAAAATGGTTGCTAAGTATGCTGAAAAGCGTATCAAGCTAAAAGAAACTATCAGTGATATGACTGCAAGTGACGAAGCTCGTATGGAAGCAATGTTAGAGCTACAAGCTCTTCCACGCAATTCATCACCAGTACGTCTGCGTAATCGTTGTGCTATCACCGGTCGTCCTCACGGTTACTTCCGCAAGTTTGGCTTATCACGCAATATGCTGCGTGAGCGTGTCATGCAAGGCGATGTGCCTGGTGTTCGTAAAGCAAGCTGGTAAGGAGTAACTATATGAGTATGCAAGATACCGTTGGGGATATGCTAACCCGTATCCGTAACGCACAAATGGCTAACAAAGTATCGGTAGCAATGCCGAGCTCTAAATTACGTAAATCAATTGCTGATTTGCTAGTTAGCGAAGGTTATGTGGCTAGCGCTGTTGTTGCTGAAGAAGAAAACAACAAAGCGACCCTTACTATTGAATTGAAATACTTCGAAGGCCGTGCTGTCATCGAAACTATTCAACGTTATAGCCGTCCTGGTCTACGCCAGTTCCGCGGTAAAGATGAAATCCCTACTGTTAAGCAAGGTATGGGTGTTGCTATCGTATCTACTAGCCAAGGTATCATGAGCGATCGTGCTGCACGCGCTGCTGGTATCGGTGGTGAAATCGTCGCATTTGTAGCGTAAGCTATACGACGATGAAGTCTACTTGATGACTGTTAGGCTTCTATCGATTGAGTAATGTTAAATTATTTCAAATTGATAGGTGTCTAACATAGTCAACTATGCTAAACTAACACGCTTTTTAGCCTGTTAGTTTTTTCGCTAATATAAAGAAGTTAAATTTTTTAAGGAATATTCCTATGTCTCGTGTGGCTAAAGCCCCAGTGACGCTGCCTAACGGCGTAAGCGTTACTTTGAACGATCGGCAGGTCGAAGTTAAAGGCAAGAACGGTACAATGTCTTTACACCTGCATGAATTGGTCGAGCTGAAACAGGAAGATGATGCTATCATTTTCTCACCTACAGTCGATTCAAAAGAAGCTATGATGCACACTGGCACCATGCGCGCTCTTATTAACAACTATGTTAAAGGCGTGAACGAAGGCTTTGAAAGACGTCTTCAGTTAATTGGTGTTGGTTATCGTGCTCAAGTTGCTGGTAACAAAGTAACCCTTAACGTTGGTTACTCTCATCCAGTAGAGTACACGTTACCTGAAGGTGTGTCAGCTGAAACCCCAACGCAAACTGAAATTGTTTTGAAATCAAACAACAAGCAGCAGCTTGGTCAAGCAGCGGCTAATATCCGTGGTTTCCGCCCACCTGAGCCTTATAAAGGTAAAGGTATTCGTTATAGTGACGAGCATGTGATTCGCAAAGAAGCTAAGAAAAAATAAGGTGAGTTGAAATGTTTGATAAAAAAGCAGCTCGTCTGCGTCGAGCTAAGAAAACACGCGCACATATCCGTTTCTTGGGCGTTCATCGCTTAACGGTTAACCGCACGTCAAAACATATTTATGCCCAGATTATCTCTCCAAATGGTGGTGAAGTGATTGCTCAGGCATCTACCTTAGACAACAGCTTGCGTTCAGGCGCAACTGGTAATGCTGATTCAGCAACGTCTGTAGGCCAAATGATCGCAGAACGCGCAAAAGCAGCTGGCATTACTAAAGTTGCCTTTGACCGTAGTGGTTTCAAATATCATGGTCGAGTTAAAGCTTTAGCAGAAGCTGCTCGCGAAAACGGATTGGAGTTTTAATCATGGCTAGAAATGATAAAAATGATAAAAATGAACAGACTGACGGTCTAGTAGAACGCTTAGTTACCGTTGATCGCGTTGCGAAAGTTGTTAAAGGTGGTCGTATTTTCTCTTTCACTGCGTTGACCGTAGTGGGTGATGGTAATGGCCGCGTTGGTTTTGGTCGTGGTAAAGCACGTGAAGTGCCAGCTGCTATCCAAAAAGCACTAGAAGCTGCTAAACGCAATATGATCACTGTTGAATTAAATGATGCAACTTTGTATCATCCGATCAAAGCACGTCATGGTGCTAGTAAAGTCTATATGCAACCTGCATCTGAAGGTACTGGCGTAATCGCTGGTGGCGCAATGCGTGCTGTATTAGAAGTTGCTGGTGTCAAAGATGTTTTGACTAAATGTTATGGTTCTACCAATACTGCTAACGTTGTTCGCGCAACGTTTAACGGTTTACGTGATATGTCAACTCCAGAGAAGATGGCAGCTAAACGTGGTAAATCTGTAGACGAAATCTTGGGTTAACTTAGACTAGGTGAGTTACGATGAAAAAAATGAAAGTCACTCAATTTAAATCGGGTGCCCATCGCCTAAAGAGCCACAAAGCGAGCTTGAAAGGATTGGGTTTACGCCGCATTAATCACACTGTTGTAGTAGAAGATACTCCTTCAACACGTGGCATGGTTAATCGCGTTAACTACATGGTAAAAGTGGAGGAAGCGTAATGGGTCTTAGATTAAATGAATTATCACCAGGTGTTGGCGCAAAGAAAACTGCCCAACGTCGTGGTCGTGGTATCGGTTCAGGTCTTGGTAAGACTGGTGGTCGTGGTGTAAAAGGTCAGAAGTCTCGTTCAGGTTCTAGCGTTCGCTCAGGATTTGAAGGTGGTCAAATGCCTTTATATCGTCGTCTACCAAAATTTGGTTTTACCAGTAAACTGGCTATGAAGACTGCTGAAGTACGTCTTTCTGAACTGAATAAAATTAATGGCGATGTGGTTAGCCTTGAGACACTTAAAGCTGCTAATCTTGTCCGTCATGACATGAAGCGTGCCCGTGTTATGCTATCAGGCGAAGTCACCAAAGCTTATACCTTTAAAGGTATCAAAGTGACTA
This sequence comes from Psychrobacter sp. PP-21, assembly GCF_033790785.1. NCBI lineage: Bacteria > Pseudomonadati > Pseudomonadota > Gammaproteobacteria > Moraxellales > Moraxellaceae > Psychrobacter > Psychrobacter sp. PP-21. The sequence continues at coordinate 20,491 of NZ_JAMYEB010000023.1, forward strand.
AAGGTGCTAAGCAAGCGATCGAAGCTGCTGGTGGTAGCATCGAGGAGTAGTAACGTGTCAAAACAATCAATGTCATCGGCTGGTATACCGCTTAATCCATTCGCATTTATACGTAAGTATGATGAACTATGGACGCGTTTATTATTTTTAATCGGCGCATTGATTGTTTATCGTTTAGGGTCACACATTCCAGTTCCGGGTATTAACCCAGTTAACTTGGCTGATCTGTTTTCGCGCAACGAAAACACCATTTTGAGCATGTTTAATATGTTCTCAGGTGGTGCGCTAGAGCGTATGTCTATCATGGCACTTGGCATTATGCCATATATCTCAGCATCGATTATTGTACAGATGATGTCTGCAGTATTGCCATCGCTTGAGGCTCTCAAAAAAGAGGGTGAAGCAGGACGACGTAAGCTAAACAAGTACACCCGTCAGGGAACGCTTGCTTTAGCACTAGTACAGTCATTAGGAATGTGTGCTGGTTTGATCAGCCAAAACCTTACTTTATCATCTGGTTTGACTTTTTATATTCCAGCCGTTACTTCATTAGTAGCGGGCGCAATGTTCTTGATGTGGCTTGGTGAGCAGATTACAGAACGTGGCGTTGGTAATGGTATTTCAATGCTCATTTTTGCGAGTATTGTGGCTGGTACACCAGGTATAATTTCGCAATCTATCGAACAGGTCAATCAAGGTCAAATGAACTTGATTGTTCTATTTATTTTTGTATTACTGGGAATTGCGGTAACTGCAGGTATTGTTTATATTGAACGTGCTCAGCGCCGTGTCCCCGTCAACTATGCTCAGAAACAACAGCAAGGCCGCAAAATCTACGCTCAGCAGCAGTCACATTTACCGTTGAAGCTTAACATGGCAGGGGTTATCCCAGCTATTTTTGCAAGTTCTTTATTGTTGTTTCCTGCAAGTTTAGGGCAGTGGGTAGGTCAATCAACTGATCCTACCTTTGTACAAAAGATATTACAAAATATGGCATTGGTGTTGTCTCCAGGACAGCCGTTGTATTTAGTATTGTTCGGTGCAATGATTATTTTCTTCTGTTATTTCTATACGGCATTGGTATTTAGCCCTCGTGAAGTAGCAGAAAACCTTAAACGTAGTGGTGCTTATATCCCAGGTATTCGCCCAGGACAACAAACTCAGCGTTACCTCGATCATGTATTAAACCGACTGACCTTTATTGGCGCGATGTATATGACGGTTATTTGTTTAATGCCAATGGTCGTCCAGTCATCGTTTGGTGTACCGTTTCAACTTGGTGGTACGTCGCTACTGATTATGGTGGTTGTGGTAATGGACTTCATTTCGCAGATTCAAGCGCATTTGATGACCCATCAATATCATGATCAGACGTTAATTCAATCGCCCACTCAACCTTAATGAGCGGTACGATATTTCAAGGAGCATGCTATGAAAGTTCAAGCATCAGTTAAGAAGATTTGTGGTAGCTGTAAAGTTGTGCGCCGTAAAGGCCGTGTACACATTATTTGTACGGCAGAACCGCGCCACAAGCAACGTCAAGGTTAATATCTAGTATCACAAAGTTTTAAACTTTTGTTACTATATAAATTAATGCTTGAAAAATAACGGCGGATGGGATATCATCCGCCACTTGCCGTGTTTATACAGAATGTTTTATAATGATTTTAAGGTGTAGGCTTTTTACTAAGTCTAAGCATCGATGATGATTATAGAGTGTCTCGTATCAACAGCAACAATTCTGAAAAATAACGCCTTATTGATAAATAACGCTTATTTTTCTTTAATGGAGAGAAATCAATGGCTCGTATTGCCGGCGTAAACATTCCGGATAATAAGCATGCTGTTATTTCACTAACTTACATCTTTGGTGTAGGTCGTACCACTGCTCAGAAAATCTTAGAAGCAGTTGGCATTGCCCCTACTACTAAAGTTAGCCAGTTAGATGATACACAGTTAGATGCTATCCGTGCACAAGTTGCAAATTACATGACTGAAGGTGACCTTCGTCGTGAAGTTTCAATGAATATCAAGCGTTTAGTTGATCTTGGTTGTTACCGTGGCATCCGCCATCGTCGTAACCTACCAGTTAGAGGTCAGAACACCAAGAACAACGCTCGTACTCGTAAGGGTCCGACACGCCCTCTCAAAAGATAATTAACTTAGGAAGCTAAAAGATGGCAAAAGACACTCGCAGTCGCAAAAAGGTGACTCGTCGTTCAGTATCGGAGGGCATTGCCCATATCCATGCGTCTTTTAATAACACCATTGTTACGATTACCGATCGTCAAGGTAATGCATTGGCTTGGGCCACTTCAGGTGGACAAGGCTTCCGTGGTTCACGTAAATCTACACCATTTGCAGCTCAGGTTGCAGCTGAAGTCGCTGGTAAAGCGGCTCAAGAATACGGTGTTAAGAATATCGACGTTTTGGTCAAAGGACCAGGACCGGGTCGTGAGTCTGCGGTAAGAGCACTAGGTGCATTGGGTTATAAAGTTAACAGCATCTCTGATGTAACCCCAATCCCACACAATGGTTGCCGTGCGCCGAAAAAGCGCCGCGTCTAATATTAAAGACGAAGCTTTTTATTCCAAAAGCTTATAGGAGACATAACAATGGCCCGCTATATTGGACCAAAACTGAAATTATCACGTCGTGAAGGTACAGACTTAGGTCTTAAGTCTGGCGTTAAACCATACGACGTAAAAACGAAAAAAGCTGGTCGTCCACCAGGTCAGCACGGTGTAAGCCGTAACAAGACCTCAGAATATGCTCTACAGCTGCGCGAAAAGCAGAAAGTTAAGCGTATTTATGGTGTATTAGAGCGTCAGTTCGCTAACTACTATAAAGAAGCTGCTCGTAAGCGCGGTGCTACTGGTGAAAACCTTTTAGCCATGCTTGAGAGCCGTCTAGATAACGTTGTATATCGCATGGGCTTTGGCTCAACTCGCGCTGAAGCACGTCAGCTAGTTAGCCATCGTACCGTAATGGTAAAGAAAGCTGGTCGTGATGAGTTTGTTCGTGTGAACATTCCATCAATTCAGCTTCAAGATGGTGATGTCATCGCTATCCAAGAGAAGTCTCGCGAACAGCTACGTATTAAAAACGCTATTGAACTAGCGTCACAACGTGGCATTCCAGAATGGCTTGATGTTGATCACAGCAAACTACAGGGCACGTTCAAAAAAGCGCCTGATCGTATTGATCTACCTGCTGAAATCAACGAAAGCTTGATCGTTGAGCTATACTCTAAGTAATAACGTAATGCTCAATGTTATGAAAATAGCATTGAGCACTCAACGTTAATTAAACCAGTTTAATAAATCGAGGTGACATCATGATGCTAAATGCAACTGAGTTTCTAACGCCGAATGCCATTAATGTGGATACGGTTAATGAAACGATTGCGAAAGTCACGCTCGAACCGTTAGAACGCGGCTTTGGGCATACCCTAGGTAATGCTCTGCGTCGCATCTTGTTATCTTCATTACCTGGTGCTGCAGTCATTGAAGCTGAGATTGATGGTGTTGACCATGAATACTCTACGCTTGAAGGGCTACAAGAAGATGTACTTGACTTGCTTTTGAACTTAAAAGGTTTGGCAATTACGCTTCATGACCAAAATGAAGTATTTTTGACCTTGGATAAACAAGGTCCAGGCACTATCACTGCTGCAGACATCGCGTTACCGCACAATGTTGATATTATCAATCCAGAATTGGTTTTGGGTACATTGAGCGACCGTGGTCATCTTAAGATGCGTTTGCGTGTAGTGATGGGTCGTGGATATGAGCCAGCAAACCAGCGCCGTGAAGATGGTGATACTAGAGCAATTGGACGCTTAAAGCTTGATGCAAGTTTTAGTCCTGTGCTACGTGTTGCTTATCAGGTTGAGAACGCTCGCGTTGAGCAGCGTACTGATCTTGATCGTCTTATCGTTGAGCTTGAAACTAATGGCACTATAGATCCAGAAGAAGCAATTCGTAAAGCAGCCACTATTTTACAGCAACAGATTTCTATCTTTGTTGACCTAGAAGCTGAAGAAGCGCCTGAGCCTGTGAAAGAAAAAGAAGAGGTTGATCCGGTGCTATTACGCCCTGTGGACGATCTTGAACTAACGGTTCGCTCAGCCAACTGCTTGAAAGCTGAAAACATTTACTATATCGGTGATTTGGTACAGCGTTCAGAGACTGAACTTCTAAAAACCCCAAATCTTGGTAAGAAATCATTAACAGAAATCAAGGACGTATTAGCGTCTAAAGATTTAGAGCTCGGTATGCGCCTAGATAACTGGCCACCAGCTGATTTACGTGTTGATGATCGCTTTTCTTATCGTAGCCGTTAAACTTTAAGGATTTTTGACTATGCGCCATCGTAAGAGTGGAGTCAAGCTGGGTCGTACCGGCAGTCATCGTAAGGCAATGTTTCAGAACATGACCAACTCATTATTTGAGCATGAACTGATCAAAACAACTTTACCAAAAGCTAAAGAACTACGTCGCGTTGCCGAGCCATTGATCACTATGGCTAAAGAAGACAGCGTTGCTAACCGTCGTTTAGCATTCAGCCGTATGCGTAGCAAAGCTATGGTAGGCAAATTATTTGGCACGTTAGGTCCTCGTTACCAGACGCGTCCAGGTGGTTATTTGCGTATCGTAAAGTGTGGTTACCGTGATGGTGACAACGCGCCAATGGCTTATGTAGAATTGGTTGATCGCGACTAATTTTGCACCGTAGATATATTTCAAAAAAAAGCTCCAATTGAATTGGAGCTTTTTTTTGTTTGAAATTTAATTATTTATTATCCGTTCATAGTAATAACGAATCAACGTCAGCAGCACCTTGTCTGATCACTTCAGGCTGACTATTGGTCATGTCTACAATGGTGGTAAGTTTGGTTGTCTTTATGCCTGCATTGATAAGACCGTCTATTTGATTACCTAACAAGTCTTCAATTTCAAACGGATCATCTAAAATATCGTCTCTATCAGGAAGAATCAAAGAACTGGTCAAAATAGGTTCATCCATCGCTTCTAATAGCGCCTGGGCAATAGGATTGCTAGGCACACGAATACCAATCGTTTTCTTTTTTGCGTGGGCGAGTTTCTTAGGCACATCTTTTGTAGCATTGAGAATAAAAGTAATTGGCGCTGGCGTATGCGCTTTAAGCTGTTTAAATTGTACATTGTCGACTGTAGCGTAGTTTGCAATCTCACTAAGATCACGGCATAACAAAGTAAATTGATGCTTGTCATCAAGCTCGCGAATTTGCTTTAGCTTAGTCAAGGCGTCCTTTGCGCCCAACCGACAACCAAAAGCATAACTGGTATCTGTTGGATAAATGATCAGTTGATCCTTGCGTAGCATATTGGCAGCTTGCTCGATGAGACGTGGCTGCGGATTTTCTGGATGAATATAGAGGACTTCCATAATAATTCCTTATTTTATAGTTATTGGTTTTTTATGAATACAAACGATTTATCAGCTGGTCAAAGCTAGTTTGTTCAGAAGTAGTGTCGATGAATACTACTCCAGGTGTTACTAATGCAATTTGCTCAAAAATATCATTTCAGTTATTAGTATAGCTTAAAGGCAATATAGCTTTAGTGATAAGGCGTTACCAATCGTAGAAAATCGTTAACGCCAAAAAATGAGTAGCTCAAATAAAAGCCTTATTGGGTAATCCCCCCAATAAATAAGAACACTTACAAATAGAGATTAACTGCTAAAATACACCAGCAGGAGAATCCTATGAAAAAGACACGCTTTAGCGACAACCAAATCGTCAACATCCTAAAACAAGCC
>NZ_JAMYEB010000024.1:0-24630 GCF_033790785.1 Psychrobacter sp. PP-21
AACAACAGGTTCAGGCTCAACAACAGGTTCAGGCTCAACAACAGGTTCAGGCTCAACAACAGGTTCAGGCTCAACAACAGGTTCAGGCTCAACAACAGGTTCAGGCTCAACAACAGGTTCAGGCTCAGTACTGACAGCTGACTGTACTAAGTTGTACTCTTGGTCACTAATATACTCAGAGCGAAAATTCTCGTTATCATGAGTGCTACTTTGCTGCTCATCATAACTGTGCCCTTGATCATCAATCTCGTAAGGCTGTAATGGTTCTGATGCGCCATGCGTCATGGCATCCGAAGATGTTATTTCTGAAGACGACGTTGAATCAGGCGACTCTGTAACTGGTATGCTGGTAGTAGATACCTCACCATCATAGGTGTTACTTAGTACTTCATCGACCGGCAAAGGACGAAACGCTAGTAAGCGCAAAATGCACATCTCAAGCGCTTGCATAGGGGTACTAGCAAGCTTGACGCCTTCACGTGCTTGCACAACAATCTCATAATACAGCTGCAAGACATCAGGGCTGATATGCTGAGCTAGCGTACAAATATCTTTTGCTTGCGCCTCATTAACATTGAGAGCGACCTCAGGCAACAGCTGAGTCAATGCCAACTGATGTAGCAGCTCAGCCAACCCATCAAACATGCTGGTCGCATCTACCATCTGCGCGCGCATTTGCTCGATATGTGCGGCAACGGCTGATTTATCATGATAATAAATATCTGTGATCAAGCTGATGAGGTCAGCCGCATCAATGAGACCGAGCATGGCATTGACAGTCGCATCATCCAGTGACCCTTGACCAAAAGCAATCGCCTGATCTGTCAGTGACAAAGCATCGCGCACAGAGCCTTTGGCAGCGCTTGCTAATTGCCAAATGGCCGGCTGCGTGTAGTCAACCTGCTCTTTGGTCAAAATATTTGCCAAGTGCTCGCTAAGTAACACCTGCGGTAGTGGGCGTAGCACAAACTGCAAGCAGCGCGAGATAATCGTAATCGGCAGTTTTTGTGGGTCAGTCGTTGCCAGCAAGAACTTTACGTGTTCAGGCGGCTCTTCTAACGTTTTGAGAAGTGCATTGAAACTATGCGTCGACAGCATATGCACTTCATCAATCAGATAGACTTTATAACGCCCTTGGCTTGGCGCGTAAGGCACGTTGTCTAACAGCTCACGCGTGTCCTCGACCTTGGTACGGGAAGCCGCGTCAATCTCAATAAGATCAATAAAACGCCCCTGATCGATAGCGACGCAGTTGTCGCATACCCCGCACGGTGTGCTCGTAATACCAGTATCACAGTTCAAGCATTTAGATAAAATACGCGCAATCGTCGTCTTACCCACACCGCGCGTACCAGTAAATAAATAAGCATGATGCAGACGATTATAATCAATTGCATTAATCAGCGCCTGCGAGACATGCGTCTGCCCAATCAACTCATGAAAGTTCTTGGGTCGATATTTGCGGGCTAAAACTTGATATTGCTGCGACATAGCTATCCATTGTGCCAAGTGGTTAATATTCTTATTCTTAATACGATTTTTCGGTATTTATTATAGCAAAAAGCCAGCGCATTCGTCTGGCTTCTCACAAGTTTGATTATGACTGAGCCGCATTCAATAAGCGACTTTGGTTAACGACTAATTAAACATTAATCATTTTTGCGGCGCATATGCGGGAACAAGATCACATCACGGATACTAGCTGAGTCAGTAAACAGCATTACTAAGCGGTCGATACCAATACCTTCACCTGCTGTCGGCGGCAAACCGTATGACAATGCTTCGATGTACTCTTCGTCAAAATGCATGGCTTCGTCATCGCCTGCGTCTTTTTCGGCAACTTGACCACGGAAACGCTCGGCTTGGTCTGCTGGATCATTGAGCTCACTAAAACCATTAGCGAGCTCACGACCACCAACAAACAGCTCAAAACGATCAGTAATCTCAGGATTGTCATCACTACGGCGCGCGAGTGGTGAGGTCTCAGCTGGATACTCAGTAATAAAGGTTGGTTGACGCAGTTGATGCTCAGCCGTTTCTTCAAAAATAATCGTTTGTAGTTTACCCACACCAAACACATCTTTTACTTGTTGTTTCAGCGTCGTTGATGCGTACTCTGCTAGGTATTCACGATCATTGATACGTGCCATGTCAAAGTTTTCTGCATACTTTGCAATCGCATCAGACATAGATAGACGAGCAAACGGTGCTTTTAGGCTAATGGCTTCTTCTTGATAAGTCAGCTCTGTTGTGCCCAACACATCATTTGCTAACTGATTAAACATACGCTCAGTCAAATCCATTAGATCATGATAGTCAGCGTAGGCTTGATAAAACTCAATCATGGTAAATTCAGGGTTGTGACGGGTTGAGACCCCTTCATTACGGAAACTGCGGTTGATCTCAAATACACGCTCAAAGCCACCAACGACCAAGCGCTTGAGATAAAGCTCAGGCGCAATACGCAAATACAAAGGCATATCTAGAGCATTGTGGTGCGTCTCAAAGGGACGAGCTACCGCACCACCTGGAATCGGATGCATCATTGGCGTTTCAACTTCCATAAAACGCTCATTCAGCATAAATTGACGAATACCGCTGACGATCTGACTGCGAATCATAAAGGTATCGCGAGTGCTCTCGTTGGTCATCAAGTCAAGATGACGATTGCGATAGCGCGCTTCTACGTCAGCTAAACCATGGAATTTGTTTGGCATCGGACGTAGCGATTTGGTCAGTAACGTAATCTCTTCGATGTGCACATACAGATCACCCTTACCTGAACGACCGATATAGCCTGACACCCCAACGATGTCACCCAAATCTAGAGACTTAATGCTTGCACGCGTTTCTTCATCAAGCTCTTTACGTGCCACATATAGCTGAATACGACCTGACATATCTTGAATCACGATAAATGAGCCACGGTTGAGCATGACTCGACCTGCTACATTTACCTGTGTCTTTTCGCCATTCGCAGCTTTCTCTTCGATCTCTTGCTTTGACACACCATCAAAAGCGGCTTGTAAGTCTTGCGCATAATCAGTGCGTTTGAATGTATTCGGATACGGCTGTTTTCCTGAAGCACTGATATCGTCTAGCTTGGCTTGCAGTTGTGCGATTAGCTCGTTAGTATCTTCTACAGTTGGGGTTTGGTCTTGGTTCTGATTATTGTGCTTTGACATGACACTCTCAATATTATTAGATAATTAAATGGATAAACGAAAACAGAAATCAATACTTATTATTATAAAAGCAGGCACTATTATACAAGGGTATAATAGTGCCAATATTACATAGAATTGGCTACTATTCACCGCCGCCAATACTGGCCATCAGATCAGCCTGATGCTCACGCAACAACGCATCTAGAGTCTCATCCAAGTCGCCTTCCATAATAGAGTCGAGCTTGTATAAGGTCAGGTTGATACGGTGATCGGTCATGCGCCCTTGTGGAAAGTTATAAGTACGAATACGCTCTGAGCGGTCGCCACTACCGACCAAGTCACGACGTATGGAGTCCGCCACATCGACCTGTGCTTGTACTTTGGCTTGCTGGATTTTAGAGACTAGCATTTTCATAGCATGCGCACGGTTTTTGTGCTGGCTACGCTCTTGCTGACACTCTACCACGGTACCGGTTGGAATATGCGTCAAACGTACGGCTGAGTCAGTGGTGTTCACGTGCTGACCACCCGCCCCACTTGAGCGAAAAGTATCCATCTTGATATCAGCAGGATTGATATCAACGGTATCATCAATCTCAACCTCTGGCATGACGGCAACCGTACAAGCTGAGGTATGCACGCGACCTTGGCTCTCAGTTTCAGGAACACGCTGTACGCGGTGAGCACCCGATTCAAACTTTAGGCGACCATATACACTATTGCCAGATACACGAGTGATAATCTCTTTATAACCACCATGCTCACCTTCGTTTGCAGAGAGCACTTCTAGTCTCCAGCCTTGGGTCTGTGCATATTTTTGGTACATGCGGAACAGATCACCAGAGAAGATCGCTGCCTCATCGCCGCCAGTCCCTGCACGAATCTCCAAGAATGCAGGTACTTTATCATTTGGATCTTTTGGTAGCATCATCACATTGAGGGCTTCTTCCATCTCTACGATGGTATCACGTGCCATCTCAATTTCATCTTGCATCATCTCTTTCATGTCAGGATCTGTCGCATCGGCCAGCATTGCTTCTGCATCAGCCTGATCCGTTTCTGCACCCAGATAGTTCTGCCATAACGTCGTGATGTCCATCAAGTCGCTATGTTCGACAGACAATTCACGGAATTTATTATTATCACTAATGACACTAGGATCTGATAACAAGGCGGTGACCTCTTCATAACGGTCTACCATCTGGTCTAAACGCAGGCGTAAGGATTCTTTCATAAAAGGACTTTTATTTAAATGAGGGGAATAAGAGCGTGATTATAGCAAATTTTTTGGGTTAAATTAAAACCTCTGGTCATTCTTGTCGATATTCTCAATAATCTTGATGTTATCTTTCTAAACATCTCTCTTTATATTTAGATATCAGGACCTAATTTCAATGGCAAAAATGATAGCCAAAAAAATAGCCAAGAACATTCTTGGCTATTTTTTGTCTAGTTGCTAGTTACTTAGTACTAATTACTGGTCACTTAGTATTAAACCTTAGTAATAAACTAAGGCATTAAACTTTACGCACCAGTACTGACCCGATAGAGTAACCTGCACCGAATGAGCAGATAACACCCAAATCACCTGATGATAGATCATCTTTGTGGCGATGGAATACAATCATAGGGCTCGCTGAGCTGGTATTGGCAAATTCAGCAATCACACTTGGTGCAATTGATTTATCTGCATCTTTACCGACGACAGTACGTAAGATCAAATCCAACATATTGGCATTGGCTTGATGTAACCACATCATCTTAACATCAGATGTTGGGATATCGTTTTCTTGCAAGTGCTCAGTGATAATTTCAGAAACTTTCGGGCAAACTTCACGGAATACTTTGCGACCGTTTTGCAAAAATAGCTTGTCAGTGACCGGTGCTTTGATATCTGGATACATCTCTGTCTGTGCCGCTAGGTATTCTGAGCGATCCATAAAGCCATATTCGTTTTTGATGTTGGTCGAAAACTGCGTAAATAGCTTAGCGTTTAGAATCTCGTACCCTTTTGGCGTATCAAGCTCTTCTACGATAGAGGCAGTCGCTACATCACCAAAGATAAAATGGCTGTCACGGTTGCGCCAGTTTAGATGCGCTGAGGTGATCTCAACGTTGACCACAGCAATACGCTTGGCCAAACCTGAAATAATAGAGCCGTGGGCTTGTGATAGACCAAAAGTTGCCGCACTACACGCAACGTTCATATCGTATGCAAAACCACCAACCATGCCGATCTCATTCTGAATTTCGATAGCAACCGCAGGATAAGTACGCTGGAAATTTGAGCAAGCAAGGATGATACCGTCTAAGTCATTGGCTTCAAGTCCTGCATCAGCCAAAGCGTCTCTGAGTGCTGCTGCACCCATTTCAGCCATCACTGATAGCTCTTCGCCCAAATTACGGTATGGGATAACTGGTGCCATGATTTCAGTATTTAAGATACCGTCTTTTTCCATCACATAACGTGATTTGATACCAGATACTTTTTCAATAAAAGCGGCTGAAGAAGGCTCAAGTGCGGTCACAGTCTCTGCTGCTATCTCGTCAGCATGTTCGGTATTATAGTTTTCAACATACTGGTTGAATGACTCTACTAGCTCTTCGTTACTAATGCTATAAGGTGGGATATACAGGCCTGTGCCTGTGATACAAGTCGTCATGATAAGCTTCCTTGTCTACTACTATAGTGCTTGGAATAAGCATAAAAGTGAAAAAATAATAGCCATTCAAATTCAGTGAATAACTGTAAACTTAAAATCAGTGTGTTTATTATGCCTGAATATTATAATTTTTCTAATACTTTGTTACAAATAATCTGTTTCTTGCCATAAATAAGCAAAGACTGACTTCATTTCGTAATAGCTACGTTATAATTAGCGCCATTCTATTCTAAACACCATACATATCGCTATACACTCATATCTAGGAATGCTAATGGTAGAACTTTTCAACTGGTTATTTGGCCAATACGCCGACTACTCTACAACGTTTATTATGCTTGAATTGATTGCCGTTGTCTTTGGTGTAGCTAGTGTCTTACTTGCCAGCAAAACCAATATCCTCGTCTTTCCTATTGGATTGGTTAGCACTGCTATATTCGTGTACCTACTGTGGAAATGGCAATTGTTTGGCGATATGTTCATCAATGCTTACTATACCGTAATGAGCTTGTATGGCTGGATCAACTGGTCAAAGAACAAGAAAAACCAGTCTATTGAACACAAGCAATCAGACGCCAATCGCGTCCGTATTGAGCATTTGCACGCAAAGGATATTCCTATACTTATCGCTTTGGCAGCAGGAACGATAGCTTTTGTAGGATTGGTTTATTATTTCCGCCCAGTGATCAATAACGGTTTTAGCTTCGACGGTGCAGTACTTGGCATGCATCTATTTACTTGGGTCGACTATACTGACATGCTCACTACGGCTTTGTTTCTTATGGCGATGTGGCTCATGGCACGGCGCAAAATTGAGCATTGGATACTATGGATTATCGCGGATGCGATATCGGTACCGCTATACTTTTATAAAGGCTTCACTTTTACCGCACTACAGTATGTAGTCTTCACTCTCATCGCAATCTGGGCATATTATGAATGGCAACGACGCTACCGTGTACAACCTCGAGCAGCATACGCCTAAATCTGTCATCAACGTCGCTGTACTAGGCGCAGAAAGCACAGGTAAGACGACCCTATGTCGTGATTTGGCAGCGCATTTCGACAGTGTATGGGTATCAGAATACATGCGCACCTACTTACAAGCAAAATGGGATAATGAGCAGCTGACATGTACGTGGGAGGATCTACTGCCTATCGCACAAGGACAGATAAAACGGGAGAACACCTTAGCCAAACAAGTCGCCCAAACCCCTAATAAAAACCGTTACTTGTTTTGCGATACCAGCCTGTTTGAGCTGATGACTTATTCTTATTGGTACTATGGCGACTGCCCTACGGCCCTTGAGCAGGCGGCATTGGCACATCACTATGATTTGATACTATTGACTGATGTAGATATACCGTGGGTCGCTGATGACTTACGTGACAGCCCGCACCAACGTGATGAGATAAATGCCTACTTTGCCAGTCAACTCAACAAGTATAAAAAGCCATTCCAGCGCGTTGGCGGGAATAGGGAGCAGCGCGTTCAGCAAGTAGTAGCGCAGCTTACTCACATAGATACATAGACACATAGAGTAGGCACTACGTGTCATGACTAAAAATTACACGACTAAAAACAGGTTGTATTTTACCCACCATTAATATCATTTGTTTTTTAAAACTTAAGAGATATCCATGCTAAAGAAGTTTGAGCTGTACTTAGAAAAAACAATATTCAACAGCCGCTGGATACTGGCACCTTTTTATCTGGGATTGGTACTAGGCATCGTTTTACTATTTGTTAAGTTTGTTCAAAAACTGTGGCATATGTTTGCCGATATACTTATAGCCTCCGAAGCCAGTGTGATTGTAGATATATTGATATTAGTTGATATCTCGTTAGTCGCCAGTTTATTACTCATCATTATATTTAGTGGCTACGAGATTTTTGTCTCAAAAATTGACACTGGTGCTCATGACGATCGTCCTAGCTGGATGGGGAAAGTAGATTTTTCTGGTTTAAAGCTCAAAGTCATCGGAGCTATCGTCGCGATCTCGGCAATCGATCTTCTGAAATCTTTTATGGATATCTCTAGCGGAATGAGTGAGCTCGATGCTGATAAGCTGATGTGGAAAGTGATCATTCACATGACCTTTGTATTGTCAGGCTTATTATTTGCTGTTATGGATAAAGTGGTAGGCGATACCAAAAAGCACTGATACTTAGAACACTTACAAGGAACACACTTACAGGAGCAACTTAGTTTCTGAGCTACCTGGCTTTAGAGTCATAATCTATTGTGCTGTCTTACATCATTGTATATAAGACAGCACGGTATACTCATTATTTGACGATTTTGTTATTTAATGCCTTAGCCCAGTTTCTACAATTGTCTTCGCATCGCGGGCAACAATGATCAGGGTCAGGTATTTTATTGACATAACCGCAATACATACAGGCATAGTAAGTATTTACCTCTGTTTCTTCGACTGCCTGATACTGTTTAGGGAACAATGGCATACCGTAATCTGTTTTTTCAGCAGTGTGTAATAAAATACTGAAATTCCCATCGGCTTCGAGCAGACCGGTACGCACTTGACCCAAATGTTCGACCCCTTGCTGGCGCATCTCAGCAAAAAACTCATCATGTGACATCTCGCCTTTTTTGATCTTATCAAGTACCAACATGCCATTTTCTACAATATAAAGTGATCTTCCCTCCAACAGGTCTTCAAAAGGCTGGAACTTCATCATTGCCCAAGTACAAAACCTGTAGAGGGAGATGACCGTACCCATGATCAATACCGCCTGAATAATAGGCAGATCTTCGGTGAACATGGGATCGCCTGCAATAGAGCCTAGCGATAGAATAATGGTCAGCTCAAAGATAGAGAGCTGACGAACGCCGCGCTTGCCTGTGAATCGCAAGAACGTAATAATCAATACAAACATGACAGTGACACGTATTAAAATTTCAACGGCAAACAACCAAGTGGTGTCATGAATAAAAATACTTGCCCAATCCATACTACTGCTTCCTATTTATTTATCTGGTTTATTGTGTTTAATGGTTGTCTTGCTAATGGTTCATTTGATGCGAAATAGATTACCTCTATACTCCAAACCTTATCGTTAATACAACTATCGTTATTCTCATTTAACAAAGATTTTTTGTCACAAGTACGACAAAATATCTAACCTTATGAATCTACTGTCGCTCTAATTTTTATCTTTCTCATTATTACTTCTACTAATAAATAAGCTATCGTTATAGCGACATACCTAAGAAATCAAAGCTAGAAGTTAAAACCAAAAACTAGAAATCAAGACTATAGGCCAAAAATTAAGATAAAAACAAAACACAATGCTTGTCTATTTAGACACACTTACTCATTTTAGGAATCATCTTTGAAAGCCACTATTTATACCATCATTGCGTTAATTGCCTTTGCCGCAAACTCTCTTTTTTGCCGAATGGCATTGGCAGAGGGTTATATCGACGCTTGGAGCTTTACGATTATTCGCCTACTAAGTGCGGCTGTGTGCTTAGTTTTTATTATGGCGATTCACGCTTACCGTCTAAAACGTCACTCTCGCACGACTGACAGCGCCATTACTGATGCGATTTTGAATGATAAAGGCAGCTGGCTCAGTAGTATCAGCTTAGTTGTTTACGCGCTATGCTTCTCGATTGCTTATGTAGAGCTTGATACGGGCACTGGTGCATTGATCTTGTTTTCAGCAGTACAGCTTACGATGATTGGCTGGGGCATCTACCAAAAAGAGACACTGAGTACATTGCAGTGGCTAGCATTTGTCATGGCCGTAGCAGGGTTTGTCTATCTAATGCTGCCATCAGCCGCTATCCCCTCACCATTGGCTGCAGCACTGATGGCGATGAGCGGTGTAGCTTGGGGAGTATACAGCATACGCGGCAAGTCATGTGTCTCACCACTGCGAGCGACGGGGTTTAACTTTGTACGAAGTTTGGTAGCCACTCCCATATTACTGATAATAGGTATGATGTATTTGGACGATATGGGTTTAGCAAATATTGATATTCAAAACATTACAAGTGAAGGGATACTGCTGGCCTGTGCCTCAGGAGCGATAGCTTCTGGTGTAGGTTACAGTATCTGGTATAGCGCAATGCCACTATTAAAGAACACACAAGCGGCTATCGTTCAGCTGTGTGTACCTGTGATTGCAGCGGTGCTGGGTGTGGTATTTTTGTCTGAGCAGCTCACCATACCATTTATTATTGCAAGCGTCGTGATTTTAGGAGCCGTCTTAGTCTTTATTTTAAATAAAAGAGCCCCAACCTAGTAAGGTGAGTACTTATGATAATCTTTCACTAGCTTGGCTTGTGACAAAAGGTTCATGCTACTATTCTGTTCTACTAGATAGTATAAAACCGCCCCGATTTGTATAAATCGGGGCGGTTTTTATATGAGCTATTACTTTTGCCAAATGGCTACTAGAGGCCAGTTAGAGCCAACATAGAACACCGTTAGACAACAGTAACTTCTAAGCGGGTCTCAACGTTGCCGCGCGTTGCATTAGAGTATGGACATACCTGATGCGTGGCTTCAATCAGCTGCTGCGCCTGCGCTTCGTCGATACCTGACACTTCAACATACAACTCTACGTCCAAGTTGTAACTACCATCTGCTTTCATACCGATACCTACTTGCGCAGAAGTCTTCGAAGAGGTAATAGGCAGTTTCATATGCTGCGCAGTCATGCTCAAAGCGCTATCAAAACAAGCTGCATAACCCATAGCAAAAAGCTGTTCTGGATTGACGCCTTCTTTGCCTTGCTCTTGAAAAGAAACCAAATCAAAACCCAATGAGCCATCGTCTAGTCCAGTATGACCAGAACGTCCACCAGTAGCTGTCGCGCGAGTTTTATAAAATATTTTCATAATCAATAACTCCTTGTTTCATATTATTAGAGATCGTGCTTACACTGTTGCGATAAGACTATTATAGTGACGTCTGCTTATAGGCGTTAGAACAGACCTCTATAACTCTTGCCTAATCCTATAAATTTTCATACTATCAGGCAACAACCTAAAACAAGCAATGATGATGAATCAGACAACGATAGATCAACTACTCAGAGTACTACCCAAAAACAAAACCATCGAATCAGCCGTGGCAGGATTGTTCTTCTATTGTGCTGATAGGTCAAGCAAAGCTGTCAGCTATATACAAGAGCCAAGTATATGTATTGTCTTACAAGGCGAGCGAGAGATTTATTTAGGAGCAGACTGCCAAAGGTTTGATAATAGCAATCTGATGTTTTGCCCAGTCAATATCCCGCTTAGCATGCATATCAAACACGCTTCTATCGAAAACCCTGTCATTGTCTTATCCATGAAACTAGACCTAGCGATGATTAGAGATATTTTAGCGCGAATACCTGCTAACCAAACAATAGTAAGCGGTCACTCAGGCATAAAATGGCAGTTAGACGATACGATAATGGCGGCGTTTGAACGGTTGATAAATTTGCTTGATTATCCAAATGGCATTGGGTTTTTGGCATCTTTGATTCAGCAGGAGATATACTATCGCCTACTCTCAGCAGAACAAGGAAACAAGCTTAGGCAATTGGTCGTCGATGGCAGTCATACACATCGCATCGCCCAAGCTACTGACTGGATAAAGGCACATTTAAATCAACCTATCATGGTCGAGCATCTCGCCAGTCGATGCGGTATGAGCGTCTCGGGGTTTCATCAGCACTTTAAAGAGATAACCCAATTAAGCCCATTGCAATATCAAAAAAACCTGCGGTTGATGGAGGCAAGGCGTCTGATTAAGAGGCACGGAGCACAAATATCACAGATCGCCATGCAAGTAGGTTATGAAAGCCCTAGCCAGTTTAGCCGAGAATATAAGCGACTGTTCGGTGTGAATCCGAGCAGTGATTTGTAGTTATTATTTTATTCTTTAACAGCTTAACTTTCTTTGCTTAGGCTATTTTATATCGTATCTTTCAGCCCCTTCTTCAAAAAAACGTTTTTAAATTAAATAATTTATGGCGTATTTTAAATATATGGAAAAATTGTTTGACTTGCCTTTATATTCGTATTATAACATATAGTATATATTCAAATAAAAGAATATATAGACGTAGATAAATCTACGTTCATTAATAGATATGCTGGGGAGGAAATGACATGATTCGTTTAAGCTACACTCTCAAATGCTGGGCACTAGGTATCACTTATTTTTCAGTGTTTTACTTCTTGGTTGTCATGAGTGACCCCGGCTTTAGTAAATATCTATACATGTTAGCCCTAAGCACACTACTCTTCCCCATTGCCAAACGTGCAGTGGATGTAATGACAGATTTTTTTACCCCAGATATCGAGCTATTTAATGGTTTACTCCCATCCATCCTAATCAATGTGGTGATTTGGATACTGACACCATTTATCGTGGCATTTACCGCCATTGCGTTTATGCTCTATAGCATGGGAGTACTGACAGAAAGAATCAGTCATTAAATACTACTAAAAAAGAGGGCTAGATTAGTAATGACTAATCTAGTCCTCTTTTTGGGTTTAATATATAAAGATACTCTATGCTAGCTTACCTTATCCCACATTTTGCTAAGACGTTTGGGTGATACCGCCATACGGGTTTTCATCGGCTGAGCAAATAGCTGGATCCGATACTCCTCCACCATCCAGCGATACTCACTGATGGCTTCCTTGTCCGCACGTCCTGCTAATCGTTCCATATGCAAGTCTAGCGCGTAGACACCATCAAGATCGGCGTCTAAATTGTGCTCTAAACGCTCAAGGCGAATCTCTAGCGCTTCAAGATAACGCGGATACTGTTGCCAATGGCTATAATCCATACGGTAAACAAAATCAGCCAAATGTAAGTCTTCTAATTGATCTTCAATATCGTCGATAGACTCTCCAAACACCTCACGGTCTAGCATCAGTAGCCCCTGGCGAATGCGCTGCCAGCGCGTATAGACATTTTTGAGCGTCTTGATAACGCTTTGACCTGTCAATAAGAAATTACTCAGCACAACTTCGAGCGTCTGTGCATATTCTTCAGGGGTAAATGGCAGCTCTTCACTCAGACCCACTGCGATATCATCAGCGCTCTCTGGTAGGTTTTCGCTATGGTCAAACAGGACATAGTGCTCTTCGAGTGCGGCATCCAATGTGGCATCAATAACGATTGTTTTTAGTTTTTCCATATCACCCAGCGGTGCAAATGCCAGTTTGAATATTTTATCTACTTGACTGGTCAGCTGTTTTTTCTTCGCACCAAGCTTCCCTTTGATCAAGGTTAATAAGCCGATACGATGCGCTTGTAGTGCTGCATTGACATCGGTGTACTGGTGGATGGATACTGCCTCTCCTGCCTCATCAGCAACGAGCGCAGCAAACTGCTTCATGACCACGCCTGCGCTATGATGGTTTTTGCTAAAGGCAAAATGTTCAGGGAAGTCAGTATGCGCACCTTGTTGCTCATTAACCGCTTGGCTAGTCTCGGAAGCATGGCGAATCTGCAACGTTTGCAGATCACGACCTTTTTCAATGATACGGTTCTTGTCATCAACCACACAAATTTGTGGTTGCAAATAACGATCAATCGTAGAGGGGCTAAAACTCTCCGGCGTCACAGACATGATACCGCGGCGATTGAGCGCTTGGCACAGTTGTTTTAATAACCCTTGCCCGCCTTGTTGCTGCAACTCGTCAAATAGGCTATCTGCGGTATCAGGTATCGGGACGATCTGGCGACGGATATCTTTTGGTAATGATTTGAGCAACTGTAGCACCAACTCATAGCGCCATCCTGGCACACCCCATAGCAATTCAATCGCGTCGAGCTGTGGTAATGCGGCAAGCGGTACGCGTATGGTCACGCCATCATCATCGCTTGCTGGATCAAAGATATAACGCAGCGGCAGTTTTAGATCACCCAGCTTCCATACTTCTGGGAAGTCGCCCGTGGTTGGTGCTTGGCTAGTGAGTACATCCTCGTCAGTAAAAAACAGATACTTGTTGTCGTTTTTCTCTACCTCTGCCCGCCAGTCTTCAAATGTTTTGCGGCTGGCAACATACTCAGGAATCTTTTTGTCATAGAACTGATAGAGCGTTTCTTCATCAACCAATAAATCACGGCGACGTAGCTTGTCTTCGATGCGCTCAACATGAGCAACTTTGTCCATATTATGCTGTAAAAATGGCGCATTGCGACCGAAATTACCAGTCACCAGACCATCACGAATGAATATCTCTCGTGACTCGACCAAGTTTACTTGCTCGTAATTGGTGAGCTGCTTACTGATAATAATCAAGCCAAATAAACTAATCTGCGCGTACGCTTTGACTCGTCCTGTCTTTTTGGACCAATGCGGCTCAAAGTAATGATATTTGAGTAGGTCTCCTGCCGCCGAGGTGATCCATTCGGGTTCAATTTTGGCAACGGTACGCATAAACACTTGGGAGGTTTCGACCATCTCAAACGCCATCACCCAAGGTGGTATCTGTTTAAATACCGTACTGGCTGGGAATATTTTGGCTTTTTGCTGGCGCGCCGCCAAATACTCACCGCGACTTTCAGTTTTGTGCGCGATAATAGACAACAAACCTGTCAATAAGGCTCTATGCAAATTGGCATATTTGACAGCTTTTAACGCTTCGTCTTCGATCGCTGTTGGGTCATTCTTGGCAACATTTTTATCCGATGTTTGTGAGTCATTGACATCGGTTAACTTAAGCTCAGTGACCATTTGTACCAATTGACGATGCGTCTGGTGCCATTCGCGTACACGAGGGAAACTTAGATAGTTCTTTTTTGCAAACTGCTTACGCTGATTACCGGACAGTTTATTGCCGTCTTCGTCCTTTTCAAACAGTGCCTTCCACAGACTTAGATAGAATAAAAAATCAGAGTCGTCTTGACGAAATACCGCATGTTTTTGATCGGCTTGCGTGCGCTTATTGGCAGGACGCTCACGTGGATCTTGTACCGCAAGCGCTGCCACCACGATTAGCATCTCACGAATACAATCAAAGTCAGAACCAGCCACTAGCATACGTGCCAGCCTTGGATCAATTGGCATACGTGCCATTTTCTGACCTGTTGCTGTTAGGCGAAGATGATCGAGCCCTTTTTGACGCTTTGATGATTTGTTTTTATCTTGCGTAGTGTCTTGTTTGGACGTAATGGCACCCAGCTCATCAAGCAGCTTGTGACCATCAGTGACCAATCGACTATCAGGCGGCTCAATAAAATCAAAGTTGTCGACACTACCTAAGCGTAGGTTTGCCATCTGCAATATCACAGAAGCTAGATTGGTACGTAAAATCTCAGGCTCAGTAAATTCAGGACGACCACTAAAGTCCTCTTCAGAATAAAGACGAATACAAACCCCTGGAGCGACACGGCCACAACGCCCCTTACGCTGGTTGGCTGCCGCTTGCGAAATCGCTTCAATCGGTAAACGCTGCACACGTGAGCGATACGAATAACGCGAAATACGCGCAAAACCCAAGTCAATCACATAGCGAATACCTGGTACAGTCAATGCTGTCTCGGCGACGTTGGTCGCGATAACGATACGGCGACCGCGACCTGTTGGCTGAAAGATACGCTGCTGCTCTTCATACGTCTGCCGTGCAAACAGTGGCAACACTTCGGTATGACGTGGACCATGGCGCTCAAGCACTTCTTGCATTTCACGAATTTCTGCTTCAGTCGCGGCAAATATCAAGATATCAGCCTGATCGGCATGGCCTTTATTCTGCGCGTCGCTAAAACACTCCTCAACAGCAGCAACCACCGCACGCGGTAGATTTTCTTCAAAATCATCATAGCTGTCGTCTTCTGAGCTATTTACTGGCTCATCGGTCAACGGACGATAGCGCACCTCTACTGGAAAGCTGCGTCCTTCAACGTTGAAGATAGGCGCAGGGACTTGCCGTTTGAGCTTGGCGTCATAACGGCTAAAGTATTCACTAAAACGCTTGGTATCAAGGGTTGCTGAGGTAATAATTACTTTTAAATCTGGACGTTTGGGTAGCATCTTTTTGAGATAACCCATGATAAAGTCGATATTTAAGCTACGCTCATGTGCTTCATCAATGATAATCGTATCGTATTTACTCAAAAAACGATCATGACCCAGCTCAGCGAGCAAAATACCATCAGTCATTAGCTTGACTACAGATTGCGCTGATCCTTGCTCGTTGAAACGAATCTTGAAACTGACCGTATTGCCTAGCTGCTCTCCGAGCTCTTCTGCAATACGGTTTGCGACGCTACGCGCGGCCAAGCGTCTTGGCTGCGTGTGCCCTATCTGTCCAGTAATACCGCGTCCTGCCAGCATGGCAAGCTTAGGTAATTGCGTTGTTTTACCAGAACCTGTCTCACCCGCCACGATAATGACTTGATTGTCGATGATGGCTTGTACCAGATCTTCTGCACGTTGACTAACAGGCAGATCAAGATTTAACTTAGCGGGCAAGTCGCTTGGAATACTGTCGATGCGGGCTTGTACTGCTGCTTGAGAGCGCGTTTTTATCTTATCGTATTGGGCACGCTTCTTAGTCAGCACATCGTCTTGATTGTTTTTTTGCTCAGAATCATGATTGGATTTTTTATTTTTAGACACGGCGGCACGCGTCAGCTCCCGTTCAAGACGGTTTAAATAGTAATTATCTTTAGCAAGTACAGGTAGGTCGGCTAATGGTTCCACCGCTCTTTTTGTATCTTCAATTTCATTTGTACTAGGAGTGCTTAAATTGTTTTTCTCGGAAGTATCTGGCATATTTGCTTAGGCTATTTATTATTAATAAGTGATTAGATTATGGAGGCAAATAGCAGGCGATTCAAGTGAGTCCTGTATTGATTACACACCTGAAATTCACACTATAACTATGCGCGATAGAACGCCTGTCTTAGCTGTGATAAAAGTATCGACGCACGTAGCTGAGATAGCATGGATATAAACATTAGATTGCACATACTTAAAGCCGCAGAGAAGGCTCAGCTAGTAACATTAATCACTATTGGGATAGGCTTTAGTATAAATAATCTGTTGACTGGTAGCAGCACCCTCGAAAAAGGCATGTATTTTTTGTAATGACAGTCTAGGAAAAGGAAGATGTAGCGACAGTATTAATTTTTCAAACCCCAACATCTCATTAGCCAACTCTCTCGCTACGTCAGGACGAATCTGCGGGTTTTCATAAAGGTTGTCAATTAGCCACGTCAATCGTGGAAATTTTGCGTTATCATGAATTTGATAAAGTATGGGCAGTAGGTCATCCGATATCTGGCAGCGCGCTTTGCGGATTAGACCGCTTTTGTAGTACATATTTAAAGACATGTTATGATAACTTCCTTAGATTCTTGATACTCAAGTATCCCACATACTCTTTATCTTCTCCAATCTCAATATTGTCCTCCCCTATCTCAGCGATAGGCTCGATCAACAGCTGAACATTTGAGAGCAGATCATTCACGTTATAGATATCATCTATATCCACTTCAAACTTATCATCGATATGAGAGGCGGCATCGAGAGGTGAATCGATATCTGTGAAGGTGAACTGTTTATAAAAGTCGCTTTGTTTAGCCTGTTTAATCGCTTGTGCCTGGCTGGTGGCGACAACAAGCAATTTATAATGAAACTCTTCAAAACTGCCCCGTTGATAACCGCCCAAATTGATAAAGAACAGCTTTAGGTCGGCCTCTGTACTGATTTGCTCACCTGACTCAAGCAGTTTGATCGTGTAACCATCAACCTTAGTAATCGCTCGATACGAATCAATATGCCATTTATTTTTGACCTCTGGCCAATGTTGGTTGATATCTGCTACCAGTCCACTGACCTGATTGGCGACACCAAAAAACATGTCGTGCTGCTCTATCAGACGCCCTTTGGGACGACCACCAAGTTGAACCATATATAGAGTGAGCATGTAACACCGTCCTTATAATAATTTAATGGTAGATCATGGTTGGTGGCTTTAGTCATTTCAGCTAGCAATAATGCTGAGTCTTCCACACTACAATACTCGCCCAGTATTTAAAGCAAACGCCCAGTCTTCGCGTCCATTTTTAGAGGCCAGTGTAGCTGCTTTTTTATGATCATAAGCCACCTTGATATGCTCAGTTTGCCAACGTTTACCTTGTTGAGTATCAATGGATGTTATAAGAGCATAGTTAGCATAAGGTGAATAGGTCTGCATTTTATGGATGATAGGCAAATCATCTTCGTAAGCGGGGTAACCGACGCTACCACAATTAATAACTGTTTGACCTGATGATAATACTACTGTTCGTGGAATATGGGTATGACCACAGACAATGACCGCACTATCGACACCATCAAGCAGTGATGAAATAGAGGCATCATCACGTACTACTGGCTGCCCTGTTTTAATATCTTCTAGTAAATACGTCATGTCATCGGTTGGTGAGCCGTGGCATAGGTAGACATCCTTACTTAAATGATAATCGAACGGCAAAAACCGCATCCATTCAATCGCATCTTTAGATAATTCTGTGACAATAAAACTCAACGTTGAATTGCTAACAATTTCTGCTGTCGTTGCTTCATAAATCTGCCTATCCTGATTACCTCGTATAGTAATAATGTCTTCTTGATGTTCCATTAACAGCTCATAGGTAGCCTGAGGCGCTATTGGCCCATATAAAATATCACCAAGATTTACGATCTGATCAGCACCGCGTTGTTTGATATCAGCAAGCACTGCCTCCAAAGCAAAGACATTACTATGAATGTCTGAAATCGCAGCGATGGTTGTTGTTTTTATTATCTTGTTCATGTCTCTACTCATTCATCAAAAATTGCTTCACAACATCAACAGTTGCTATCGGATTTTCTTCATGCGGTACATGACCCAAATCATCAAACACCACAAGCTGACTGTTACGTATATCCCTGTGAAATAATGCCGCGTTTTCTACAGGTATGAGGTTATCTTTTGCACCCCATAATATCAATGTCGGTATATCCAACTGCTTGATTTGTTCTTGATGACTATCACTATCGGTTTCTTTTAGACGACGAGTCAAGGCTTGCCGATTGCCTTGGCGTAGTGTCAATTCATAGTATCTATCAACTAAGTCATCGTCGACCTTACTCTCATCTGCATACACGCTCACGACGCTTTTTTCGACGACACTTCTGGGCAAGATATAATTTAAAATAGGCGCTATTGCAGGATAGCCTGCAACCTTAAAGCCAATAGGAATATGTTTGGGTACTGCTGGATAACCCACTGAATCCACTAATATAAGCTGTTCTATGCGATCAGGATACAAGGCTGCGGTACGCCAAGCAATTTTACCGCCCAACGAATTGCCTGCTAGAATGACACGATCTATATCCAAGCGATCGAGCACTTGGATGACAAATTCAGCATAACGCTCACTGCTATATTGTATGCTTTGGTCAATATAAGGACCTGTTAGACCAAATCCTGGTAAATCCATACTCACAACACAGTATTGATTAGAAAGCGCCTCTGTCCAGCCACTCCACGTATGCAAGCTTGCTGATGTTCCATGTAACAAAACAATGGTGCTAGTAGAAGTGGTATCAGGAGAGTTATCAGCCCCTGCGTCTATTGATGCTGTTCTACGGTTTGCATGACATATACCGGATTGCGTCACATGTGCCTGCGTACCTTGTATGTCTATAAATTCACTGTTGGGTAGCTGCCAGCGCTTTAGCTCAGTGACAGTACGGTCTGGTGCCCAATACAATGCTATGAGTGCCACTAGCACAACAACTATAGCCAAGATAAGAAAGATCGTTATTTTTAATAAATACTGTGTCATGTGATCAAGTCCATTTAATAGTATGACATTAGGATATGCTGTTTTTTCTAAGTATTATTTTTGGGTATAGCCCTAGAAGTTGATTGACGCTCGGTCGCGAGCAGCAGCGACAACAACTGACGTACATCATCATGTTTATCCAACTGCTACTCACTATGGGTATAAGAGCAAATTATAGTAGTTTAGCGTTATGTAGCATAACAAGTCATAAAAAAACCCGATGCTTAAGTCGGCCTTAAACATCGGGTTTGATTTCTCACCAGTACATATGACTGGGTTTTTGGCTACTTAACTATAGCAAGAAAAAATATGCCCAGAAGCCAATGATAACAGTCGCAATAATATTCAATATAATACCAGTGCGCACCATCTCTGTCTGCTTAATTAAACCAGTACCGAATACAATAGCATTTGGCGGCGTGGCAACTGGCAGCATAAAGGCACACGACGCACCGATACCAATGACCAATACCAGCACTTCATGTGGTAAGCCCATTTGCTCTGCAATCGCTGCAAATACAGGTACTAGGAGCGCCGCCGATGCCGTATTGGAAGCAAACTCCGTCAAGAAAATAATGAATGCAGATACCGCTATCATGACAACCAACAGCGGTGCAGCAGACAGTGCACTTGCCACAGTCTCACCCAGCACCAATGACGCACCTGATACTTTTAAGATAGTCGATAGCGCAATCCCGCCACCGAACAGCATGAGCACACCCCAATCGGTATTGTCTGATACTTGTTTCCAAGACACCAGTCCTAAACTCACCACTGCCACCGCGGCTGCCAGTGCAATAATGGCATCCGTATCCGTAATATCGAAAGCGGCCCCAATTTTCTTAGAAAAAATCCAGCTCAGTGCCGTGATGATGAAGACAATAATAGTGGCGATACGTGGCTTATTCCAAGCAATGGGCTCATCTTCGGCGAGCACGACTTTGCGATTGAGATTGGGTTTTAAGAATACATACATGGCACCCAGTAATAGCGGTAGCAGTACCAGCATCATAGGGATACCAAACTTCATCCAATCAACAAATGCAATATCTAGCGCTTTTGCCGCAATCGCATTCGGCGGGGAGCCGACAATTGTACCCAGTCCGCCAAGGCTAGCTGAGTAAGCAATACCTAACAATACAAAGACAAACGTTCCTCGGTCTTTTTCACGATCGACCTGTGTCAAAATACCTAAAGCTAGCGGTAGCATCATCGCTGCTGTAGCTGTGTTCGATATCCACATGGATAAGAACGCAGTCACACCAAATATCAAAAATACAGCGGTACTGAGCTTGCCACCGGACATCGATAAAATCTTGAGGGCTATTTTTTTGTCTAGCTGCTGTACGTGTAACGCGGCTGCCAATGCAAAGCCACCAAAAAACAGATAAATAGTGGGACTAGCAAAGCTCTGCAACCCAATCTCAGCATCGAAATCTGGTATACCAACCAATGCGCCTACCACGACTACTAGCAGCGCTGTAATAGTGACGTGCACAGCTTCTGTGAGCCATAACGCTCCAATAAAAAACAGTACGGCAAGACCCTTATTTGCATTGATATCGAATGGCAATACATTGTAGATAACCATTGCAATAATCGCCGCAATGGCGACAACGATCAACCCCTTACCCGTACCCTTTGGAAAACTATCGGTAAATAAATATTCATTGCCATCATTAGGCAGATGGCTGTCCAGTTTTTGCTCTGACATAAAATGTCCTTATTGAATCAAAGACGGTATAAAAAACCCAATATAAAGACGCATTTTTCTTACTAGCGACTCTCTTCTCATTACCTTAAATGCAAACTTTAATTAAGGTAAAATTCCCTACACATGCTACTAATATATATTTTTAATTATTATCTATATCTAATATAGATAATAATTAAAGCGGTTACCTCTGGTAACGTATTCTGTCTAAAATTGGCACTAATGGTTGGTTACACATCGTCACTAAACAAGCGTATATTTTATATGTACAACGTAGCATTGGTCTTTCATACTAGATGAGTTAAACATTACCTACGTCATAACT
Organism: Psychrobacter sp. PP-21; assembly: GCF_033790785.1. Classification (NCBI taxonomy): domain Bacteria; kingdom Pseudomonadati; phylum Pseudomonadota; class Gammaproteobacteria; order Moraxellales; family Moraxellaceae; genus Psychrobacter; species Psychrobacter sp. PP-21. Next base: position 21,673 of record NZ_JAMYEB010000024.1, read on the forward strand.
GGTACAGGCTTGGCGTAAGTTTTCCTATTGGAAACCAAATAAAAATAAACTGGAGCACTTTATGACAGACTCAAATAAAACCGATGCAACGACTAAAATGGCACCAAAGGACATCAACCAAGATGGCTTAGCCAAAGAAGATCAGCAACGTACTGATGATTCTATGCTCGATATGATGCAAGGTATGCATGAACACGAAGACCACAAAGAGTAAGACAAAGAATAGTGTTTTAGGGCAGGCCAATTCTAAATATAGTCGCTTGCTTATGTAACACAAACAGTAAACATAATAAGCGTTTATCATTTTGATAAGCGCTTTTTTAATGTTGACCGTTTTTTAACAGAGATATAAAAACTGATTTTTGCACAAGCTTTGTTGTCCTACGACTGTGGTCAGAACGACCAGAGGATCACAGTCAACATTAGTAAATCACACCCTACTAGACTAGCACCAAAAAAACAATACCCGATAATAGTATAAGAATCCGATGCTACCTTAATAATAAGATGGTGCGGGAGTCAGTCGACAACACAACTGCGTGGCCTAGCGAACAACAATGATAGTATAAGCAAAAAAGACAACCTATCGGCTGTCTTTTTATATCACTGAACGAATTATTTTAACAACCGTTATGCATGCTAGTCACGCTGCTGAGTGAACAGACATGACTCTCACTCACAAACAGTGTGTAATCCATTACTTTGCTGGTTCATCAAGCATCATCAGCTGTTCGCTGATAGCAACGGTATTAAACCCTGCATCTACAAACATAATCTCGCCCGTGATACCAGATGCCCACGGCGATAGTAAGAATAATGCTGCATTACCTACTTCGGTCTGGGTGATATTGCGTTGCAGTGGTGCAATCTTTTCGCTGACATCAAGCATTTTGCGGAATGACTTGATACCGCTAGCCGCAAGCGTACGGATAGGACCAGCTGATATTGCATTCACACGAATACCTTCACCGCCCATAGACGTCGCTAAGTAACGCACGCTAGCTTCGAGACTGGCTTTTGCCATACCCATGACGTTGTAGTTTGGCAACACTGAAATACTGCCTTCGTAAGTCAAGGTCAACATAGAGCCATGGCGCATCGCTAACAACTCACGAGCGGCCTTTGCCAATGCAACAAAGCTATAGCTTGAGATATCATGCGCAATATGGCTGCCTTCACGTGTGGTAGCACTGACAAAATCGCCGTCTAGCTGATCCATCGGCGCAAAACCAATCGCATGTACGACGCCATCGATACCATCACCCCAGTGGGCAGTCACTTGCTCAAAACAAGCAGCGATTGAGTCATCAGAAGCAACATCACACTCTAGCACCAAATCTGCTTCGAATTTTTCAGCGGCCATATCGACGCGTTTTTTGATTTTGTCATTCGGGTAAGTCAGAATTAGTGATGCCCCTTCGCGGTGCAACGCTTCTGCGATAGCCCAAGCGATAGAGAGTTTACTTGCGATGCCAGTTACGACAAATCGTTGTCCTTGCAGTAGCATAAGATTTCCTTTTGAATCAATCGAGATGATTTAGAATAAAAATTTATTTAGAGTAATTAGAATATTGAGACTACTAAATAGTACAAATGAAAAGATGAGTTATTATACACGAATTCATTTAAGTAAACAGTCGTAAACTGTATTTGATTCTTGTCTGTAGATTCGCTAATACAACCAGCTAATCAAATAAAAATGCCTAACAGCGATTTATTAATTCAAGCAATGTCATCAACGAACGCTGTTTGCGAGTCATTGAAGTGCATTTTAGCATTGGCGCCTCACAATAAAACGCGTGAACGTTAATATTTAGCTTATTGTTTGTCAAAATCGTACTTCAAATACTAACGCTGCACTGTTGCGATTAAGTACCAAACACTTCCTTATTGATTAAAGACTCAACCGCTCGCCACAGCAGTATGAAGTTCAGCAGATTTCGAGTATAATCACAGCCCTTCCCAGCTTGCACAATTTTTATAAGAGTCCTCACATGATAGGACTCAGCGTTAAGCTACACCCACATTTTGGATGGCTGCCAAACTTATGAGTAACACCCCAATAACAACTCCAGATTATAAAGAAAGTACCGAATCTTATCGCCAACTGATTGGATCGACTGGCGAGGACTTGGATCGTCCGGGTTTACTAGATACGCCTATACGTGCTGCAAAAGCCTTTGCTCACTTGACTCAAGGCTATCATCAAAGCATCGAGGAAGTGGTCAATGATGCTGTTTTTCCATCGACCAATCGTGAGCTAGTACTGGTGCAGAACATTGAGTTCTATTCATTGTGTGAGCATCATATGCTGCCGTTCCATGGTGTCGCTCATATCGGCTACCTACCTGACGGCCAAGTATTAGGGTTGTCAAAGTTTGCCCGTATTGTCGATATGTTTGCCCGCCGTCTACAAATACAAGAAAACCTGAGTGAGCAGATTGCACAAACCATCATGGATGTCACTGGCTGCCGCGGTGTGGCGGTCATTATGGACGCATCACATATGTGCATGATGATGCGCGGCGTCAGCAAACAGCATTCGACTACGCGTAGTACGGCGATGCTTGGTGAATACAGTCACAATATCCAAGCTCGTAACGAGTTTTTGGGCGCTGTACCTAAGCGTCAGCCTGCTTTCTAAATGCTGTGGATGATTTCACCTATTATAAATAGCAAAAAGGACGCATTTAGCGTCCTTTTTGTTTGGTTAAAGATTTAGGCTCAGACCATGACTACGACTGATCAATATAAAAGGTATTTATTGACCGAATATATAAGACACACCAACTCGTCCACCAAACCTTGAATCAGCAAAGCCAAATGCGCCACTATAGTCACTGCACTACAAAAGAGTTATGTTTTGGATGAATATCATAAAACAATTTAGATAAGTCATTTTCCATCCAACCTTGGCGTAAAAACTTCACTTGAGCCCACTTTTTCTCGATGGGATTT
>NZ_JAMYEB010000025.1:0-20191 GCF_033790785.1 Psychrobacter sp. PP-21
TGATCTTAACCCCATTGAGAAAAAATGGGCACAAGCAAAGTTTCTACGCCAAGGCTGGATGGAGAATAATCTGCCTAAACTGTTTCATGATATGGGCTGTATTTCTTTTATAGTGAACTGACTATATCTTCTTCTTTAAAGTGGAATTTATTTCGCCAAGACTCTCTTACTTCCGCTGGCGTGTGATGGATTTTATTGGGGTGCTTTAGCCACTCTTTTAATTTAACACTATCGAAAGAGTTAACCGTTACCTGTTTATCGCAATGGATAACGTATTCAAAGCCTTCAGGAACTCTGTTGTTATCTCTAACGAAACAATATTGAACTTCACCATCATGTATAAGGCTATAACCTTTGTTCTCAACAATCTCGTCAAAATTTATAGTTTTTCTCGGCTCAATGGACAAGTGGTGACTATTCTTACTTCCGACTTGTTTTGTGGATAGACTTAGTTCTGGTAAGGTTAGTTCCATCAGTATAATTCCGCCTGGATAGAGTTGACGTTAATCTATCTTCTTGAGTGATCTATGTTTTTTGATATATACATTTCAACTCAAATATACCAAAACCCTACAAAAATTGATAGATACAAAGCATCTATATACGTCAAGTAATGACGTACCCAGCAAAATCAACTCTGAAATATATCCAACAATAGTTTAAAGTAGCTTCATTAGAGCAAATGCGTAAGATGTCGTATTGCTAGCTCAATATCTGGTGAGAGCAAGCGTGTTATATGATAAATTACCACTCAGAATATTAAGCACTAAACATGCCAGCTATCTATAGCTGGAAATAAAGAAAGAAGTAAGGCGATATGCCTATATTAAATTAGTTGAATAAAGAGCAAGCGTTGACTACAGCACGTGACTGTCCATATCGTTTGGTAGAGCTAGTGCCAGAATTATCATATGGCGAGTCAGATACTGACAATATGCTCATTCAAGGCGATAACCTCGATGCATTGAAGGCGCTCATTCCTACGCATTCAGGGAAGGTAAAGTGCATCTTTATTGATCCGCCTTATAATACCAAAAGTGCATTTGAACACTATGACGATAATTTAGAGCACAGCAAATGGCTGTCGATGATGTATCCACGCTTAGAGCTATTGCATCAGTTACTATCTGAAGATGGCTCTATTTGGATAACTTTAAATGATAACGAGGCGCACTATTTAAAAGTAATGTGCGATGAGATTTTTGGAAGAAATAAATTTATTTCAAATTCAATTTGGCAAAAAAAGTATGCTGCATCGATGCTGTTATTAATGTTAGAGCTTATTAAGAAGGTGGCAGTACTTGCAAGTAATCGCCCATTGTGACTCTGGCTAAGATAAAGAAAATTATATACTATAGTTCGTTTATTTACCTACTACTTAGAAGCTAAAAGCATGTCAGACCTACCCGATTTTATCCAGCCTACTTCTTTTTCACCTTCCAGAATATCTGGGCAGATAAGTCCACAAAACAGTCATAACGATATTTCTGATCCTATAAATAGCGCACTTCCATCTACAGCAGATATCCAAACATCAAAACCTAGCAGCTTACCGGAGTTTCTACGTCTTAATGCAACGAAGTATATAGAGAAATTAACAGCCGTTCAGAGTGCCTCTGAACTACTCTCAAAGTTGAATCCACAACAAACTCTCTGGCTCGACTTGGAAATTAACCCCGAAAACGAGAAATTAATAGATGGCGCTTTCTTAATCAACGACTACTATTGGCATTTTAATGCTCAGCAATTTCGACAGCAGTCAGATGTCGTTTATGAGCTATTGAATAAAGCTGATTTTTTAGGTGGTCATCATCTAATTGAGTTTGATTTACCTCACCTATATTCGCTATTAAACGACGCATTATCGACCACTAGCTATAAACATACATTATTAACAAACCAGCCTGACGGTTCTGAAAAACTGCGTGGCTGGCAAGCGAAAGCTTGGGATACACTGATACTGAGCTGCCTATTTATTCCGCACCAGCCTAGCCACGCCTTAGCTAAGCTCTACAAAGCCAATGTCGATTATAATAACCCAGTCCTTGACTGCTTAGAAAGTCGCTGTGTATTTGGGCTTTGCACACAAGCGTGGCAAATCCTACCTACCAATATGCAAATACTACTGCACAAGCTATTACCACAGCTTTTGCATTTGCATACGCTCAGCCGTCAAAGCTACTTTGCTATAGATGAAGACAATATCTTTGATATAGAAGCTATCTTTGACAACTTGCCCACAGGAAATCGAACTGATCTTATCAACCTATTAGAGGGTTGTATGGGCAATAATCATGTGAGCAATAATGACAAAGCGCACTCAACACTATGGCAACATCTTGGTTTAGCCACCTTTATTAACTGGCTAAGATATTTTGATAAGCCACAAGCACGCCGTCCAGTATGGCTTATCAAGCATCCTTTCCACAGACATAGTTTTAGCCAAGCTGAAAATACTTTTTGGCATTTGCATGAGCCGAGTGAAGATTGGATTAATCAACAGTGTCATCACTTTTTTGGATTTGAGCATTTGCGCGAAGGACAGATGTCTATTGTCAAAGCAGTGCTGATGAATAAAGACATTCCTCTTGGCATATTACCAACAGGTGGCGGTAAAAGCTTGACCTTCCAGCTACCCGCACTGATATTAAGTAGGTACCAACGTCAGCTGACCGTAGTGATATCGCCTTTAAAGGCATTAATCGAAGACCAAGTTGTCAACTTGCATACTGATTTGCCAGACTACGCCAACCGTATTGCTTATCTGACTTCAGGGCAGTCCATAGAAACCCAAAAAGACATCTTAGACGGTATTTGGCAAGGCGATATCGATATTATTTATATGAGTCCAGAGCGGCTACGTACACATAGTATTCGTCAACTACTCAAAAATCGCCCACCAGCATTTTGGGTATTAGATGAGGCGCATACGCTTAGCCAATGGGGCACTGATTTTCGCCCAGACTTTTTGCGTATCGCCGATCATATGATGGCATGTTATAGCGACGAGCTTCGAGAACACTTTACAAAGCAGCTTGAGCGCCAAAAAGACATTAAAGAGGCTAAACTTCAGCTTGATATGTTAGAAGTGATATCTGATCAGGACAATACTAACGCATCTAGAACAAATATTAGCAGTAACACGTCGGAATTCTTGCCACCCACCATAAGCTTAGTGACTGCCACAGCCTCCACACGTGTCAAAGATGATTTAGAAAGTGAGCTGGTAGATAAGCTTACTGCCTTAACTAACAATAAAACTTTGGTGCAATATGGCACCTCTATCGAAAGCCTTAAGATTTGGCGTGACGATATTACTGCGCATTTTATAGAAGCAACCAAGGACGAGCGTGAAGCTCATATCTATAAAATTATAAATGAGCGCAAAGTTTGGTACGAAAACCAATATCCAGAACATCCTGAGAAAGGCGTGGCTATAGTTTATCTGCGTAACCGTAAAGGCTGTGATCAATATGCTGACGATTTCGCCAAAAAAGGCTTAGTGTCCGCCGCCTATCATTCTAAATTAAATGAGGGGCAAAAAAAGAATGTACTTGAAAAATTCAAAAATGATGAACTAGACGTGGTGGTCTGTACCAATGCTTTTGGCATGGGCATCGATAAAGAAGGCATCCATACCGTTATTCATAGTGGGCCGCCGAATAATCTTGAGTCGTATATTCAAGAGATTGGCCGTGCAGCACGTAAGTCCTACGAGGTCGGCGCAGCATATATGCTATGGGGTCAAAGAGATATTGAAGCTTTGTTTTTCCAAGAGCGTGAGTCACGCATACCAAATACAAATACCTTAAGAGACTGTTGGACAGCCATACGTCCAGCTCTCAGTAAACCCACGCAAGATCAATGGTTCCCTAGCAGTGTACTAGCGCCCATACTTGCACCAGATGACGAGACTGAACAACTTAATACCCAAGTAAGAGTGGCTTTATTGGCGCTCGAGCGTTACGGATTGCTGACTGAAAAAGACCAGCAACCGGCTTGGATCAGTATCAAACTCTCAAGCCAACCGCCTGCCAGCCAACATACTAATATGTCTAAGCTCTATGCTCAATTACAGCAGCTTGCGGATGATACCTTAAACACGGCGACAACAAACATAGTTAGTGCTAGTGCTCAGAATAGCAGTGACGAAGGCTCTAACAACGATAACAATACTGGTCTGACTCGCTATCATTTGCCTGAATTGGCACTGGCACTTGGCTATTCTGTTAAGTCACTATTAAAAGGGCTACGTGAGTTGGTCAATCAAGGTCATGCTCAGTGGCAAGTTGTAGTGCGTGTACGACTAAAATATACACACCGTTATTTAAAAGGTGAACTTAATCGCTTAAGCCGTATTATTACTGCTTTAGAGGAATGTCTAAATAGCAGTTATGGCGCGCTAAATGGCACTGAAGCGATAGAAATGCAAGGCACCACCCAGCTCAATACCAAGGCACTCGACAACTGGCTGATTCAGCAGCGCCATAATTTATCTAGTAAACGTCATATTTTACCTATGTTTCGAGCACTAGGTATCTTAAAAACGCGCAATCATGGTACGACCCAAGTGTTTGTCTCCTCCACAAATAGGACTAAGTTATGGCAAATTGATGAGGATCTGCTAGACAATTGGGAGAGCTGGGTTCGCTATGCAAAGTTGCTCGTAGCAAATTTGACACCTTTATATGAAGAGCATCTGCTACCTGCCCTACCTGATAAAAAAGATGGTGATGGTAAAGAGTTTAATCTAGATACTTTAGCCCAGAAGCTACAGCGTGATCCTGATACTATCTTGACCCAACTTGAGCAGTTACAGCGCTTAGAGCTGATTGAGCTTAGCCGCTTAGACGATACGCAAGATGCTATTTTCTTTATTGGTAAACACCGAAAATCCACTTCAAAGTATCATGAAAACGCCTATCAGTATTTACAAAGCCATTATCAGGACCGCTGCGCTCGTATTCATATGCTGAGCTTTTGGCTACAGGCAGATACTGATGTCCAAAAAGCGTTGATTGAGGACTACTTTACTAAGCCGCTATCTGAGGTCATTGAAACCTATATTAACGACGCTATTGATGTGCATAAACCTTATATCAAAGATTATGAAAAAGAGATTTTGCCTAAATATTTTAGTGACACTCAAGTACAAATTATCAAAGAAACAAGCCGTGCGGCCATGGTACTGGCTGGTCCAGGATCTGGAAAAACCACCGTGGTGGTGCATAGAGTCGCTTATCTATTAGTGATAGAAGAAATCAAACCTGAGAAGATTTTGATATTGGCTTATAACCGTTTGGCAGTAGCCGAACTAAGATCGCGCTTACTGGCTTTGATTGGTTATCATGCGATCAATGTTACCATTCAGACATTCCATGGGCTGGCACGGCAAATTACAGGACTGAGTGAAAAAGACGCACCCGATGCCGCGCTTGATGAGATTGTTGCGCGCATTGAGCATTTAAACCAAGAGAAAAACTTACACAAGCGCCGTGATAATGCTCGCTATCAGTGGATGATTGAGCAGGCCATCAGTCAACTACAAGAGCGGCCGCAACACTTTCAGTACATCATGGTCGATGAGTTTCAAGATATCGATGAATATCAGTATGAAATGATTGGGCTGTTAGCAGATTTACAAACACAAGATGACGATAATAGCGAAACCAATGATAGCTATATTGCCATAGACGCTGATAGTGATAGTGATGCTACTGCTGATAACTTTGAGCAGCGCGGCTATTTGATGGTGGTTGGTGACGACGACCAGAACCTATACGCCTTTCGTGGCGCTAGCATTCAATATATCCAGCAGTTTGCAGACAACTACCACGTTAATACTGAGCAAAAATACTATCTGCTCAATAACTATCGTAGTGCTAATAATATAGTCGAGCTTGCCAATGAATTTATAGCTACTACATTACCAAGTAGTGAGCGTCTAAAGCAGGCTGAGCATAGCATCAAGGCGACTAAACCCTATCCTAGTAGTCCTATTCGCTATGGCTACTACCAGCAGACCAAAGGCGTTGACATGGCAGCATGGATCGCGTCTGATATTGAGCAGCGCTTAGCAAGTAATGAACAAAAAAATGCAGCGCCAGAAACTATAGCCGTACTAGCCCCTAAATGGTCATATTTCGATGCCATACAGCATTACCTTGAAGCTCTAAATATTAGTAGTCAGCGCTATAATGAAAATGAGCAAGTTACTCCCATAAATAGTTTTATAGGACAAGCGCTATTTAAAGATTTGAGCGCGAAACGTTTAGACTTTATTGAGGGTAATGTTGCTGAATTTTTGGAGTACTGGCGGGTCAAGCGAGGCTTAAACCATTTAGATAAAGCTTGGGAAGCAATTATCAGTTGCACTCAAGATATGGAAAACGTGACTTATGAGCAGGTATTACAAGCGATAGAGTCTATTCTATACGATGATAAAACACAGGTTATATTAATCACTTATCATAGTGCGAAAGGGATGGAGTTTGATCATGTTTATGTCATTGATGATCAACTCTCAAACTCATCTTCAAACACTCAGGCAGATCATAGTCATGATAGACCGTTATATGTAGCACTGACGCGAGCGAAGCAAACTCTGAGCTTACTGCTCCATCGTAAAACGCACCACATTATCTTAGCTAAAATATTGCTTACTCATGCTGAGCAAATTGATTTACCTGCGGTTAGTCCGCCTTCAATGCTGACTTTTCATCGCTTTATGCGTTTGGATGAGCTGGTATTGACGCCGCGCGCACTGGTCAACGACTCAGGTCGCAAGTTTGTAGAACAGACGTTTTGCCATGATAGCTGGACGAAAACACGAGATGATATTCTAGGATTATTTGATGTCGCTTGCTATAAACAAGATAGGAAAAGCGATGGCTTTTACTCGGCTAAAGGTCAACAAGTTGCTCAATTCTCAACAGCTTTTTCTAAAGAACATTCTTCTCAAGGGCAAGGTAATCAACATCTATTGATGGCTGGCTTTACAACTACTCTGTTTTATCAGCAGGATATCTCTTGGTATGAAAAATCAGGTTATTATGGCAGCGAAGGTAGCCATTATCTAATTGTGCCTTATGTTCAATTTAATGTTCAGTGTAGGTAATGAGCTATGCTGTCAAATCCGTAGATATTAGCTTGGGAGATTTTAGTTACGCAGCTTGACGATAATAATCAAACAACATCTGTCTTGGTCTCTTATATCCTAAACCCTTCTGAATTCTAGTCTGGTTGTAATCCATTTCAATGCATTTAGTAATTTTTTACTTACCATTAGCAAGGAGCCCCTCATACTGCCCCTTAATATCAGGATTATGCTTAATGGCACCTAACGCTGGCATATACAGTTTCGCTCTTATATCACTTGAGTCATTCTTTGATAAGCGAGGCTTGCCTTTGAATAGCCCTGATTTACTATGTTTGACAACTAAGCCTAAAAAGGCTGCCATTTGTGAGGCTTAACTAAACTGCTTATTATGGATAAGCGACCCCATCTGCTTTGAGGCAACAGGGCCAACGCCTTTAATTGTTTGTAGCAGATCCTGAGCTTGCTTTAAATTGGGATGAAGATATATATGGTCATCAATATTACCCTTGAGTTTAAATGGCTCTTTGTAAAGAGCGCTATCATCATTCCAATAGAAGCTTGAACAATAGGAACAGTATTTGTGGCCTCAGCTTTTTCCAATCGATTCAGTTCACGTTGTAAGTCTTCTCGTAGTACGTCTAAGTGCGATAGTAAAGACTGGAGTTGACGCGCGACCTAGCCGCTAAGCTTATGAGCCAAATAGATTTGATCAGTTGCTAGCTTAAGACACACAAATACAAGCACGCTGTTCAAGCGCACAAAACCTATGACAATCTTTTAGACCGCAACTTTAGCCCAACGTCTCTTAATCAATTTTGGACGGGCGACGTGACCTATATTAGTATCAAAGGTGGCTGTTGCTATTTAGCCGTAGTGCTAGACCTGTTTGCTCGCCGTTTAGTTGGCTTTAGCGTATCAGACTCACCTGATGGCATCTTGACTAACTCAACACTACAACTGAACGCTTCTTTGGAGACTTTAAAACCGAGTGGATGCCGAAAGGTGATTATGAGGATATTACTGAAGCTAAAAGTGCCATCAAGAACTATACTTGGGACTACTATCAATCCTTGAGAACGCACAGCTTCAACGACTATCTATAATCATCTGAAAAAGAGAAAGGTTACTTCAACCAAAACCTCTTAGAAGTTGTATAAAATTAGTTGATCAATACAAATACGCCATCTATAGCGCTGAGCTAGTTAAACAACTATTGGGGGATTAACGTACGGTTTTTCAACGTAGCTCATACTTAAGCAAATAACAAATATATGATTATTATTAATGCCACTAACATTATAATTACTAAAGTTAATAACAACTTATTCGTACTATGGACTGATTTTAGCTCCTCCTTTATATTCGTATAATTTTCTTTATTTGAATGATCCTGTTGACTTACTTGACCCATGAAGGCTTCAATTAGTGAGTCAGTTTTTATTTGTTTTTCTGTTATAAACTTAGTGCACTCATCTATATTCGATATATTACTATTGTGATTATCATGAATTATTTTTGAAATTTCTATAAAGCTATTATTTTGATTTCTATCTATCTTTTCAATATCATGTAAATATCTATTATTAATAGCATCTAAAGAATAAATAATAAATTCTTTAATTTTTTTATTTAGTTCTATCGAACTAATAACTTGGGAGTTAATTACATCAGATTGGGCACTTAACGAACTAGCCATTACAGCTAATTGATTACTCAACTCACTGTTCTCAGAAGATATAATAGCAGCTAAACTATCAATAGCATTTTCTAATGGTTTGTTGTCTGAAATAGAATCCTGCAACCTATCCAATTTGGCAGATAATTTACTATCATTATTACTAAAACCTTCGGCGATTATTTGAGTAATTGAGTAGTTATTTTTTATATTACTTTCAATTATTTCAGCTAATTCTTTCTTGTTATTCTCTACTTCTTCTAATAGTCTATTTGTTTTTTTGTTGATTTTTTCGATAATTTCAAATGATTCTTTTATTTTAACTTCATCTTCAAGAAACTCTCTAAAATTGTTTACTGATCTGGTAATAGGTTTACCAATATTATTATTCAAAGAGAGGTCTAATTTACTTAACTCATTCCGTATTTGTTCTATTTGCAACTCGTTTTTTTTAGTCAGCTTTGAAACAAATAAACTTTCCAGAGTATCATCCAATGCTTGGATACTTTTGTTGTTTCTATTATTCATGAATTATTACCTTTTATTCTTATATAGTCATTTCTTATCAACCTAATTAGAAGTACTAAAATTACTTTATCGAAACCCGTTGTTTTTTCTTCAATAATTTTTTCAATACTTTCTATCTCTTTTTTAAATTCTTTATCTATAAAAATTGAAAAATTATTACTATGCTCAACCTCTTGATTCCTTTCTTCTATAAATAATTTAAGATATTGCAGTTGTTTGTCACGTTTATCTATAAGATTATCTATTTTACTAGTGTTAATTTCTATTTTGGTTTCTAGATTATATATCTTAATATTTGATTTACTTAAACTTGATTTATATTTCTTTGTTAATAATTTATAAGAATCCTCATATGCACACTTAATATATTCTTTCATTATTTCTGCATGACTTTGTAAAGCTATATTTAATTTTGATAAATCTTTTGTACGACTACTTGATAAGATATAGCTTGAAAAGGTATATTCTTTTAGATGTTTATAAATAGATTCGATTTCGGGGGATTCAGGAAACTGACTTAATACTACAAAATCGAAAATATTATTTGAAGCGTTACTCCATTGCTCACGAAAATTTTGCTGTACTCTATTAAGGTATGAGAGAAGGTCTGTAACATCACTCATATTTGAATTATAATTTGGCATAGCTACAATATTAGTGATCGTAGAACTGGAGAAAGCACTGTTTAGTCTTTCTACATCGCTAATATATATCTGTTTATTTCTACCCATTCTATCTCTGCATTCTTTAATATTATCCTTATCAGCTTCAATAATAGCTAATAATATATTCATATTTTTAGCTATTTTCTCTACTGCTTCGTTAATAATTTTTTCTTCATTCTCTTTATTTAGTTGAGCTAAATCACCAATTTGATAGCCATAGCAAAGACGCGTAATAGGATCTGATGAATCTAAAATAGTTTTATTTAATTCAGTAAAGAAATCCGATCTATTCTTCTTAATAGCTTTAGATAATCCATCCTCTTCATTTATAATTTTATTCCAAGTATCACCAACTTCTAGAGCAAATATTTGTTCTTTAACATCCCAGTTGTTATCAAGAGTATTAATCTGTTCATTAATATAAAATCGTATATCTTCTTTTGATATATATCCTTTGCTTTTATTAAGCTTTACACATTCATCGTTACTCGATTTATTTGAATAAAACTTAGTAAATACAACTTTAAACCTAGAAGGATTGCGGTGCCAATTAACCAATTCATCTAACTCTAGATTATCTTCATGAACAACAAATCCTATATTATCAATAGTGGTCATTAGAAAAATAAGATCAGCTTGTTCTACTCTCTGTTTTACCACCTTTTTTACGAACTTCTGTTCATTAAAATTTGATGCTTTAATACCTGGCAAATCTCTAATAACTATATTCTTGTTATCCTCAAAAGTATTTTTAACATAACATTTGGGTATACCTATACTAATCTCACTAACCTCATATTTACTGCCAAGAGACTCCATATCTGCTCTTATGCCTGCCAACTCTTTAGTAGCTTGCTGATCAGATAAGTTGCGTTTAATACCATTAGATGTATTGATATTAGAGATATACCAATATTTATCACTAGAAGTATAATAACGAACCACGGTAGAAGTGGCAGACCTCCCAAAACTACGATCCCCTCTTAACACTTTCTGAACTGTATTATAGTATTCAGGTATCACACCTATTAACTCTAATATTAAAGACGTTTTACCAACTTGGGATGCTCCATAAACTATGATATAAACTTGATCCTTTATATCTTCAGTATGATACAAGTTCGGATCAAATTTTTGCATAAATTTAGAATGAGCCGTCTTTGCCCAATCGAATCTACGTTGATAGACATCAGACCACGTTAAGTTGTTCATTTTTTAATAGCTTCCGTAATTCTTTTCTAGAGTTTTTGAGACTATTTAAAGCTACCATCATTTGATGCTGACTATCTGTAGAGCCTATACCATACATTTGCTCTAAGTTTGAACGCAAGTATTCAGATAGCTTTTGCATATGTTCATCGTACTCTGATATTACATGGCCATTATTATTACGAGCTAAGTCTCTTGCATAAAGCTCAATAAATTCTTTATTATTTCTATCAGACATAGCTACTGTTTGTGATGCTTGATAAGCAGTAAAAGCAACGGCGCCGACAGCCATTGCAAGTCCTGCTACACGTGTGGCTATTAATGCTGCTGCTTGAGCTGCACCATTAGTATCGCTTTTAGCATTGGCATTGGTATTAGCATCATTAAATAGATCTATACGGCCATCAAGTTTGCCATCTATAAGGTCAACACCTGCTAATGAACCTATCGTACCAACAATAGCTTTGATATTACTACTTGCCATTTGAGTTTCGCTAGCCATACTTCTTATTAAGTCTTGTATGTCATTTATACCTAAATCTTTATTTTGCAATTTACTCTTTAAATTTTCGTTACTCCCTTTAAGGTAAGCTGCTTGTACAATACGAGAATATTCCATGGCTAGAGCTGGTAGAGCAGACATCGCATTTTCTATACTGTTAACTTCGTTTAAACTTTGTACCAGTTCATTTTTTTTCAGTAGCGTATTAAGACCCTTTTGAACAGATTTCTGAAAATTTTCATCCACTTGTGTATCATCATACTGCTCAACCTTATTGTTTTCATAACACAATAAGTTGCCCTCTTGATAGTTATTACTGATTTTGAAATTTAATTGATTTTGAGCAGTTTGATTAATAGCAAGTAGATTAGATTGCATTAGGTTGTCTGAATTAAAGTGTTTTCTAACTCGTTGCTTCCTTGCGTCTTCGACTTTAGAGCTATTAAACGTTATCTTTTTCACGCCTAATTTGAGGTTATTAGTGAATCCTACCTCTTCTTGATCATATTCAAACATTGCCAGCTTTATAGCTCTATTAGCTAAAGAAGATGTTTGTTCAGATAGCTGTTTGACCAGCTCACGCTTATACCTACTTACAGATGAATCAAATTTTTCCATCATCTTATCAATTTGTTCGTTCTGCCGTCCTTTGCTCATGTCGGCGTCAATAGCCAAAATATTAAACTCAGCAATGATATCATCTATCTCATCTTCAATAACTGCAGTTAGTGAGTGTAATTTATTCTGAGCTACACTAGCATCCTGACTTAGAATAGGAACTACAACTTCCTCAAAGTCATCGCGCCAATTTTCAAAATCTAGACCTGTAAATACTATTTCTTTATCAGAAATCTGATAAACTTCTTTAGCTCTATTGGTTAAATCCTCTAGTTTGGCCTTATCATCACGGTATGTATCAGTACGAGTAATGGCTACCACCGGATTTCTTGATTCTAGGCTATCCTTAAGGTCATTTATTATATTAGCTTGATCGTGTGCAAGGCGCTCTTCACTTGTTACTATAATTACCCCTAAAGCATGTGTCATAACGTATCTCATAAGTTGTTGCCATGCATGGTTTTTTTGATTTTCTATTTCATAACCTGGAAGCAACGCCCAACCGAAAGGAATATCAAATACTGGTGGTACAAATAATTTCACATAAAAGATCCGTTCTTCTGGAAGTTTATTATAGTCCCACTGCGTTATGATTTTCTTAAACTCATCTTTATCACATGCCTTCTCAGACTCTATTTTAGAGACCGTATTAAACACAACTTTAATAGCTTCTGGTTTTTCGATACCTTCTTTTTCATATATAAAAACAGGAACTTGCTCACCTCTTCCATTATTCAACTTAAGCCAGTCTTCAAGACCGTAAATAGTACTTAATAGTGTACTTTTACCTGCTCCTTGCGTACCACCTATCGCTACAAATTTTTCATGATCTAATAAACGACTTAAGCGTACCTTCCGATATGTCGAAATAACTTTATTTAACGTATCCGAATTACAGTTATCTAAGTCACATGCAATATTCATAACTTTATTTAAATGATATTCTATTGATTTTAAATACTGCATACTCATTCTTGAACTCCAAATTTGACAATTATTTAAGGTTTGTTTTAAAAGTTATCTTAAGAGGCTTAATTGAACTACTCCGACAATATCGGGCTGATATACCTGAGTCAGGCAGCGATACCTGACAAGATTAACTTATCATAATACCGTTTTTAAAATTCAAAAGGTGACATGTAACCAATTGAGCTATGCTGAAGAAACCGTACAACTAAAATTGGCAAACTGAACACATAAACAAGAGTCTATTATAGCTAAAGGTTTTATTGTCTACTTTGAAAAATCCGCTAAGCAAATAGTGAAAAAAATGAAGACCGCTTATCAATTGTCAGTATACATTTTCTCATCTATCTAGCTCAAAACTCATATCTACAATCAGCAGTAAATGCATCACATACTTCATCAGTGATGATGATGCACGGGTAGCTTCATTATTAGTAGAGTTAACTATCTCACCCTCTTTAGGATTAATTACTGATAATGAATATCCGCTGTAATAGTCATAATTAGTAATATTCTTTGACAATTGACGATAATCAGCTTTAAACTCTTTCATTGTTTCTAGCTGTTTTGCTTCATTCATTATTTTCTGATACTTCAACTCCCCTTTCTTAGGTTTTGTTGTACGCTTCATTTGATAAGCACTGATATTTATACGCCAGTATTTAGCAGGTAGTATTTTTATGGCAATATCCAAATAGTCGTAAAATACCTTCTTTTCCTTGAATGCAAAACGAAGGTCGCTATGTGATGAGTTGGCTTTTTTATAGAATATTGAAAGCATACGTTGAACATGCTCTTTCGTCGGCTGTTTGAGATATAGATTTTCTAACTTAATAAAGCTTTCCTGCACAAGTTGCTGCTCTTTAGCAATGGTTGGCAGCGTTGGTGCTATCAATAGACGCCCTGACTTTGGCTGTTTGTACTTAGATATTAATTTATAATGAGCCTTACCATGTTCATCAGCTGCTAGAAACAGCGCTCGATCATATAGCCCAACTGCATCTTCATATACAAAATGATATTGGGCAGCTTCAGACACCGTTTTACCTGCCTCAATCTCACTTAAAAACTCTTCAATCTGCCAACGCTCATACCTACCAAAAATAGGTGAAACATCGATACTCTCTTCTTCTATATTTGATGTAGAAAAATGTTGCTTATTGTTATCAAGCTTTCTGATGTTTAACTCACGATTGATAAACTCGCGGATTTTTGTCAGATCAATACTATTCTGTTCAAAATCTAAGGCTTTTGGATTATGTTGATTAAAACTTCGACGTGCTTTATTTGTAAGTTTCATAACGACATCAACAGGCAGTTTCGTACGCGCCTGGTTAAGTAAATGTGCTGAGATGATATCTACAGTATGTACGTATGAGCTAAAGGTAATGTCTAGGTCAGCATGTCCCGCAAACTCCATTAAGGCATCCCAATGATGACCAGATTTAATACGCATTTTTCCTAACAAATCCTCTCCGATACGTTTCGCCTCATCTTCGGTATAATCAGTAAAGATGTTTAAAATTTCTTGACGACATCTCAGTATTACTGCCATATTAGAAATAGCATTATGGCGAAAGCTATGTAATACCAAGTGTTGGTAGTGGGGGCCGATGACCTTTTTAAATACTCGATCCACATTACCTCGATCTAATGGAGTCAACATCCCCTCAAGTGCAAATAAATATTTCCCTTCTTTTTTACTACGATTTCTCTCTATAAAATAAGTCTGAAACCCTTTAAACTCATCTGGTTTCAACAACACTGATAAAGTAATTCTTCGAGTGCCATCATCTGATTTTAAGGTTCTATGGCTATTTGAACGAACAATCAAATTGATATAGAGGTAAGTATCTGGATCATGTTCAATATCTGTTAATCGAATACCCAATAGTTCATTAATTCTTAAACCAGTACGATAAAGCAAAGTAAAAATCGCTTTCATCATGTTTCTATTGTATAGAGATAATGTGGTTTGGTTACTGACACTTAGTAAAATATGCTTATATAAATCGGGTGATATTAAACTACTAGAAACTATTTTCGGATCATTCTCACGCTGAAGATAAACGTGCAGTGCACCAAAATGTTTTTTCAAGCTTTGGTGTAGTGAGTTCAGTACTGTCTGGGTGTAACCAATATTTAAAGTGTTTTTCTTAGCAACGATACTATCGTACAAAAACTCATATTGATGTGCTTGATAATTCGTAATGTCTTCATCACGAGTACCATATAAAAATGCTTCACCCACTTCCGTTAGATATCTTGATAAAGTAGATGTAGCCTTACTAATAGCATTTAAATCAAGCATCCAGAAAATTAAACCTTGCTCACTAGGGTTTTGGTATATTTTAGTCAAAAATTCCAGTTGCTCTTTAACCGTTTTCCTGCTCCCTATAAGGGCGCGGCGAATGTCCTTTAATACATTCTTATGAGCCTTATTTTCATTTACGCTACCATCTATTTCTACAACTTCATTCTCTAAATTTTGGATAGGTTTATCAAGCGTGATGTACTCATCCTTGATGGTACTGCTATTTGATTCTTTAAAAACACCTAAGTAAGCCTTCCAATCGTTCAAGCTAATTGCGGTATGGGTCTCATGGTGAACAAGCAGCTCCACCAGTTGCTGATCTATATGTACATTCGCTAATGTCTGCCAATAAATATTCAAATAGCTAAAAAAATCTGTTTTCTCCAAGTCATCTGCTTTGATTTTTTGTCCAGTTAGATGACCTAACTGCCTAACACAGCTATGAAAACTGGGTGTCTTTAATTTTTCGTTTTCCAATAGGCGACTAATTCTTACTAACCATAGGCGACTGATATCATCGATAAATACCCATTTTGAATAGGAAATAAGTTTTTCATCAGAGCCTACGACATCTACTATCTGATTACCATAAGCTTTAGAGACGATATCTAATGGAATATAGACCATGTCATCAGCTAGTTTATATAGCTGTTTTTCAGTGGTGATGTGTATATAAACAGCTTTTAATACATCAACAGAATGTACTCGACCATGCATTAGTAATGAAAACATCAACCATGCAAGACTATCAACAAGTGTAAAACTGTTTTTCGTTTGCCATGTTTGCACAGCCTCCTTCATGATGCTTTGCAGCTTAGGCAGATAAAAAAAAGCATCTCTTACTGCTGTATTTTTTGGGCGTTGAGGCTGATAAGCAACTGTTGGAGCTGGCAGTGGCTCTAACCCCTTACGCTTACGCTCACGATTAATACTATTGAAAAAGAGAAGACGCTTGGTTAATGCGATTGGCATTAGACTTGTAGAAATACTTTTGCTTTCTGCAAACTCTTTGTAAATATCTTCATAGAGTTGATAAATAGATGCTTCATTAACCGTAGATTCTTCTGCTTCAATATTTTTGAGAAAGCGTTTCCAAAGTTTTTGACATATTAAGTCAGCTTTTACTAAGATCTTTTTTCTTTGATCATTACGCTTTTGCTCACGACTTTTGTAACCGTACGGCTTATCAGTTGAATGCTTTTTTACACTCATAATTGCACCTGTCTTATCTTAAGCTTATTTGCAAGTGCTTGATAAGTTGGACGCAAGTCTAAAATATCGCCAATGCTTATTGACGAATTCTTCCGCCAAGACTCTTGCCCCATCATTTCATGACCAAATACAGAAAGTATCATTGATTCATTTATGTTCTGTTCATGCAGGTAACGCTGCCCAACATGCCTTGTCCAATCTTCTTTAAACTTGAAATTCTCATGAATTTCATTTCGCACCAGTGCTGGACGAATTGCTTCGAGCTCACCTTTTTTATTAAACAGGTTAATCAGTGGTCGCTCATAATCCATTACCTCGTCAACCCACCATTTAATACGCATGTCTAAACGACAGAAACGAGAAGCAAAGCTTTTTAAAAAATCTATGTATCGATTGATTGCCTCGCTTAAGAATTGGCATAGAGGCACATACCTTTGACTCGACGCCGTTGCTCGCTCTTCTTTATCAGAGATCCAAATCAGCCCCACCCCAAAATTGAATTGATCCAAATAGCCTGGTGCTCCCTCCACGGCCCGCACCGAAGTTAGAAGCAAACTAACATGCCAAAGCCAAATGCTGTACGCATTGAATTTTTCGATATAATCAGTCGTTGCATCTACTTTTTGGCATAACAGATTAATAAAGTCACTGACAATTGTATAATCAGGGCAGTTTTGACTACCGATTTTATAATCAATAGTGTTAGAAACTGGGCTTAGATAATCATTGCTATATGTGGTCTTTTGACTTAGAAGTTTAATAGCCTGTTGATAATCAGCTCGAATGTTATCGACACTGTTAGAGCTATACCATATATCGGCTCGCTTACGTTCATTTCGGCCTGTAATGATACTAGCAACCTGACTATTAGAGACATGATGAATAAGAATACTGTATAAGCCTTTTTCAATACGAGCCAGTGATAGATATGGTAACTTTAGGGCACCACGAGTTTCGTTTATAACTTCATACAAAATCTTTTTATTAATATTGCCTTTGTAGGCTAAAAACGTACCAAGTTGCTCAGGAAGACTTATGTCACATTCAAGCAAACGATTGGCTAGTACTTTTTGGATACCTTGAGTACGCAGCCTAAGAGGTGTGATGTCTAGAATGATATTTAAATGATAGCTATTGTTCCGACGATTTAAATTAATATATTGCTTATTATTACCTGTTACATCCTCACTTAACTGGACAACTGACCTCCCGGTGAACATTGATAGCAGTAGATAACTAACGGCTCTCTTTTTATCTCTATCATGACTGGATGATAATTCCTCAAAAAGCTGCCATAGATGCGCAAAAATATTTTGTAACGCGAATAAAGGTAGAATCCTGACATTACTGCCAATAAGACGTTCGTTCTTATTCGCATGCTGCAGCTTTGAGCGCGTACGATGGTAAATCTGTTGCGCAGAATACTTTTCATGCGCTTGTAGTGATGTTTGCTTGAGTATCGTAAAATCTGGCAATCCAATATCTAGTTTCTCACGCACGACATCAATATCATTATCAGTTTTTAGAAATTCAGTGACACTAATCAATTCATCGCTATCATCGTCGACATCGTCAAACTCGATGTATTCAATTTTTTCCTCATCAACCCGCCGTGTTTCCCTACTTTTACGACCCTTTGTGGAAATTCGTTCGATACGGTTTTTGTTGTGTAGCACGAATTTTAATGCTCTATGCACTTTAGCAAACTGATTAAGATCAGTGCTTTTAATATCGTCGAGATGTTGCTTATATGCATCAATATTTTCGAATGTAGGGGCTATGCCTTTAGATTGTAGCTCTAAACACTTTTGCCATAGGTGATGGTAAGAACTACCTTGTACTATCCACAAACGTGCAAAAGTAGTTATCTCAGTAATTCTGTTCATTAATTCACGATCTGAACAGTATAGTAGTAATTGACATAGTTTGGATATCCAAAGCCACTCTGGTGCTGGATTGCTAATATCCAACTCTTTCAGATGATACGTTGAACCTATAAACGCTGTTACTCTGAAATGATCGTTTGTTAATCTACCAGTACAACCCTTATAAATGGCTTTAAGTTCTATTTTTGATAAAACAGAATCCTTCTCTGTCTCTGGTAAAGATAAATTCATAAAACCTTGGCCTGACAATGCAGCCACAGTTAAAAAGTATTTCCTAACGCTTTGGTGGTTATCGACTAAATTAGGAATGAGTCCATCAGTAGCGTGCTCAATATCAATCTCCATTTACATTCCTTTGTACTAGCTCTTCAAATTTAGGCATCTCAAAAAATAGGCATTTTTGTTTTGCTTTTTGATACTCGAATTTTGGTCTAGAAATGACCATTTTCTGACAGGTATGTTCAATCGTTAACAACCTGCCGCATATTTGACGTTGGATGTCTTTTGGCATCTGATTCTTTAATTGATTATAAATCTTAATATTTACCGGTTTGAGACCCAAGAACGCTTGCCAAACATATCTCCATGACTCTAGCTCTATTGAGTTCATAGTTGGTTGCGTTTTCATGACATGAACTTTTGTACTATCCATCATCCCCAATTGTTCTGCAAAGTTATCGAAAAAATAGAAATTTAATCGATCGTACAAAACATCAAGATGTACCTTATTGCCTTTAGGCTGAGCCACATGGCCTATTGGAAAATGTTCTAAATAAATTTCATATGCTTTTCTGGCTTCCGGATGTATACACAAACTTAGTAAATCTTTAGAAGATAAAGGGACATATCGATTACTAGACCTGGGTAAATTTTTATGATTTTTCATAGCATACCTTTAGCTTGTAACTCATATAAAGCGGCTTGTTTTGGAGTCCAAGATATCATGCGCAGACATTGGACATCTCTGCTAGGGGAGAGTAAAATATGATTTTATAGTTTTTAGTCGGTGTCAAAATACCATAAAATAATGGTGACTATAAACGTGTCCCCTGAACATTATTGCACTTTCTTACACTATACATCGAGATAATAAAAAAAGCTACATCATATATATGTCATACGATGTAGCTTATTATCAATTAGTATTATTTCTATTATTTTAGTCCGCGAGCATTGCCAAGGTTGGGGTCGAGAGTTCGAATCTCTTTTCCCGCTCCAAATACTTAAAAAGCCTCACTACTCTTTATATGAGTGGTGAGGCTTTTTTTTGTCTAATTTTCGGGAGCTTATAGAGAAATTCTCGAAATATCTTTTTGAATATAGTTAAGTCTAACTACTCAAATAAAAATCTCATTTTCATGACGGTGCCCAAAACGTGACCATGTCAATCGGTAACCCTCCCAAACTTAAGACACCTAATAAATAGAATTAAGCTGCCTGATTGAGTTTCTGTATCGGTGTAAAACCGCCATTGCCCATGTTTGGGCGCTTATGATTATAATGGTATAACCAGTTTT
>NZ_JAMYEB010000026.1:0-19383 GCF_033790785.1 Psychrobacter sp. PP-21
GTATAGCCATGAGCTCAGGATCATATTCTTTAGTACCGATCAGCTTGCCTTTATCAGCTTTGTTTTGCCAGTTAGATAATGTCTGCATGGCGATGCCAAGCTGCTTTGCAGTCGCTGAAACATTGCCATTATTATCTGCTATCTTTTTAACAGCTTCAGCTTTGAATGCTGCACTATAGGTTCTGATTTTCTTAGTCATGATAAACTCCTCATTGAGTCGTTAGTTTACCAAGTTTGGTTCTACAGTTTTTTCAGCATAGCTCACATCACCAACCAGCAAGCCCAAAGCGTAGGCGATCTACTCAAAAAAGACCCAACCGTGCGTGTCGCTAGAGGTTATGGTAATTTCCAAGAAGCGTACTTTATGCGCGGCTTTGTGACTACCTCAGATGACACCATGTTCAATGGTCTATACGGTATTCTACCAAGACAATACATCGCAACTGAACTGTTCGAGCGCGTTGAGGTTCAACGCGGAGCATCAGCGATGTTAAATGGTGCTGCACCTAGCGGTAATAATGCGGGCGGTACTATCAACCTACTACCTAAACGGGCTGACAATGATCCTCTGCGTGAGATAACGGTTGGCTATGGTCAAGGTGATCAAGGTAAAGTCGCAATAGATGTCGGTAATCGCTTTGGTACGGGTGACGCCATTGGTGTGCGCTTCAATGCCGCCTATCAAGATGGTGACAGCGCTATCGATGATGAATCCTCAACTTTAGGACTAGCAGCGCTTGGTTTGGATTACAGAGCCGACAAGTACCGTTTATCCGCCGATCTTGGTTGGCAAGATAATAAGCTCAATGAGACGCGTACCAATGTCACGTTAGATGGTGTCACAGATGTGCCAAAAGCGCCAAAAGGTACGAAAAACTGGGCACAGCCTTGGACCTACTCTAACGAGGAAGACATCTTTGGTACTATTAGAGGTGAGTATGACTTTAATGACAGTATCACAGGCTACGGTGCCTATGGTATTCGAAGCAGTGACGAGTCCAACTCCTTGGCAAACCTCACCGTCACGGATGCCGACGGCACAGGCACGACTTATCGCTTCGATAATACTCGTGAAGATCTGGTGCAAAGTGCCCAGCTTGGACTACGGGGTAAGTGGCAAACAGGTAAGATTGATCACAATTGGGTACTAGCCGCTGATCTTTATGATCAAGAAGAAAAAGGCGCTTACGCTTTTGACTTTGGTAACCAACTCGCGACCAACCTCTATGATCCTATTGATTATGCTAATAACGCGTGGTCAAGTGCTGCTATTTTTGGTGGTGATCTAGATAATCCCAAACGTACGTCTGAGACCGAGCTACAGAGCGTTGCGCTCGCTGACACGCTCTCATTTTTTGATGACAAGCTAAAGACTACGGTAGGCGTGCGTCATCAGAATATAAAAACGACAAGCTATGACTATAATACTCAAGCTCAACTGTCTGCATATGATGAGAGTAAATGGTCCCCAAGTATCGGCATTGTCTATCAGCCGAGTATGGATTGGTCTATTTATAGCAACTACATCGAAAGCTTGGCTAAAGGTGCTACAGCACCATTGAATGACATCGATGGTAATACCTTGACTAATGCCGGGCAAAACTTAGATCCATATGTCAGTAAACAAACTGAAGTGGGCGTTAAATATGACAATGGTATGATTGGCAGCAGTCTAGCATTATTTAGTACTGATGAGCCACGTGCCTATATCAATGACGCCAGTACGTTTGTCGAAGCGGGTGAAAACCGTCACCAAGGTGCTGAGTTGACGGTCTTTGGTAGTCCAAGTGAGAACATGCGCCTCAATGCTGGTGTCAGCTACTTAAGTGCTAAGCAAAGAGACACGGGCAATGACGCACTAGATGGCAATAGAGTCATCGGCATTCCTACGCTTCAAAGCAATGTCAACCTAGAGTATGATTTAGCCGCAGTTGAAGGGTTAACGTTAACAGGCGATATTATCCACACAGGGGCACGTTACGCAGATGCTGCCAATACTCTAAAAGTTGATGGTTATACGACCTTAGATTTAGGGGCCCGCTATCGCACGATGCTTGGCGGACAAGATGTCACCCTCAAAGGCATGGTCACTAATGTCACGGATGAAGATTATTGGCAATCAGTCGGTGGTCTGCCAGGTTATGGTTACTTAAATGCTGGCGAACCCACTGCATTAAAAGTATCCGCAACGTTCGATTTCTAGACATCATTGAGTTCCATAGAAGGGACTAGGCGCGACCTACTCCCTTTTCTGCTATCAAAAATTTATACTATTACTGAGTCATTATGTCTTCTCGTGCCAGCACTTCTTTGTATCATATGATTTGGGCAAAGTATCGCTCGCCCTTTTTAAAAGTCATCTTACTCAACTTAATCAATGCTGCTGTTAGTGTCGGTATTATTGCTTATATCAATCATACCTTTATCAGCCAGCCTGTATTCAATACCTTATCGTGGGCAAGTTTAGGACAGTTTGTATTACTGGTACTATTATTGTTGATGACCACCTTTGTATCGCAATATGCACTGACATGCTTGGGGCACAAATTCGTCTATGAGCTCAGAACCAAACTGGTCAAGCAAATCATCGATACCACAGTTCCTCAAATCGATCATCTGGGTAGTGCACGGCTACTCGCCAGTCTATCCGCAGATATTCAGTCTATTACCGTCGCTTTCGTGCGTATGCCGGAGTTGGTACAAGGTGTTATTTTGGCTGTTGGTGTTGGGTTTTATCTGGGCTGGCTTTCGCTACCACTATTACTGATCGTGATGTTTTGGATTGCAATGACGATTTGGATCAGCACTATTTTGGTCAAGCATGTGTATCATCATCTAAGAGCCATTAGAGAGATTAACGATGCGCTGTATCAAGACTATCAGTCAATCATCGATGGTCGTAAAGAGCTGGCACTCAACCATCACCGTGCCGAGCAACTATACACGCATGACTTTTTAGAACACGCGGCAGCTTATAAAGAACGAGTGATCAAGTCTGACACTTATCATTTGTCAGCCGTGAACTGGTCTAATATTATGAT
This sequence comes from Psychrobacter sp. PP-21, assembly GCF_033790785.1. NCBI lineage: Bacteria > Pseudomonadati > Pseudomonadota > Gammaproteobacteria > Moraxellales > Moraxellaceae > Psychrobacter > Psychrobacter sp. PP-21. The sequence continues at coordinate 3,042 of NZ_JAMYEB010000026.1, forward strand.
GTTTGCCGCGATTGGTGTGGTATTTGCGGTGGCCAATTACCTGGGTATCTCGATGGGTATCGCCACTACCTTTTCTTTGACCATCCTATTTATGCAGTCACCACTGCTCCATGCTGTCGGTGCCTATCCAACCCTACAAACAGCTCAAGTTGCCCTAGACAAAATACAATCACTAGCGTTAGCTGAGCACCAGCCTACATTTCAAACAAGTGGTACTAGCCAGCATTGGCAGACCATCTCGCTAACTGATGTAAACTATCGCTACCATGTTTCTAGTAACGGTGTTTCCAGTAACGGTCTTCCTAGTGACAGTACCTCGAACAATACCGCTTTCAATGACAGCGAGGGTGACCATACCACTGGCAACGTTACTAGCAATATCTTAAAAGGTGTTAATCTGACGCTCAAACGAGGCGACGTGGTGTTCCTTATTGGGGCTAACGGAAGCGGGAAATCTACGCTTGCCAAGATTATTACGGGTATCTTTACCCCTACTACGGGCGCAGTGTATATCGATACACTGCGCGTTGAGCCGCACAACAATGCTGACTATAGACAGCTATATTCTGCTATCTTTAGCGATCAGCATCTATTTAAGCAACTGATTGGTCAGCAAGGACAGCAGCCAGATGAGTCTCTGGTAAGTGCGTGGCTGCATAAGTTGAACTTACAAGACAAAGTCAGCGTGACTGACAATCAATTGTCTACAGACAAGCTGTCACAAGGACAACGTAAACGCTTGGCTATGCTCATCGCGGTCGCTGAACAAAAAGACATCTTACTACTCGATGAGTGGGCGGCTGACCAAGATCCTGCGTTTCGCCGCGTGTTCTACCAGACACTGATACCTGAACTAAAAGCATTGGGTAAAACGCTGTTTATCATCAGTCACGATGATGGTTACTTTGAGCATGCTGATCGGTTACTGCTCATGAAAGAAGGTCGCCTCACTGAGCTCAATGCTGAAGAAAGACAACGCGCTAGTAAGGACGCCATTGCTATGTTGTCATAAAGACCATCTCGGTACAGAGCCAACTCAAACAATAGAAAAAAGCGGGGCGTCTCTTAACAAGATGCCCCGCTTTTTCAAATAAGAATAACTTTTTGAGCCATTTATTTTAATAATCTGTGCAACAACCCAACACGAGAAATCACTAAAAAGTCTAATAGCACAATCACCACAATCGCAATAATAGCGGTTGGGAATATGATAGCCACTATTAATAAAGGAATGGCGAGCGGCCACCACACTGCAAAGTGCTGTCCACGTGCTGGCGGGTTTAACCCACTGCTCTGACTAGCATGACGCGGGCGACGTTGCCACCACATGACATAACCGCTGACACAAATAGCGATTACTGCAAGGCAAAATAGCACATTGGCAAGTACACTCCACCATCCAAGTGTGCCCATATGCAGCGCAATACCAGCCGCCATGAATTTACCAAAAGCATTATAATCATCAAAACGTATATCCGCCAAGATATTGCCCGAATAGCGGTCGATATGTACCGTACGGTCTGCTGTTGGACTTTTCATATCATAGCTCATTGAATCTTGGCTAATGGTCCAGACGCCTGTACTGCCTTGTGGTAGGTTTAGTTGATAGCGCCCTACAAACCCCGTCTCACGAGCGAACCGATCTACCGTATCTATCATAATCGGTATATCGGGAGCGATACCATTTTCACCCATAGTTGTGCCTGATGCTGGCATCGGCGTCAGCTCAAGCACCCAAGGCACTTCTTTAGTGCTTCCTAAGTTTAAGGCGCTACCATGTGTAGGCGCGGCTGCACCATGTACATGTGGTACTGCAGCAGATTCCTGCATGGTGCTATGTTGGCTATGATCAATAGATACTGGCACTGGTGCCACACCCCACTTACCCGCAGGAAACTGGCTCCATGCTTGCACGACTCTCTCGCCCCATACGCCTGCCCATGCCATTCCTGAAATACAAAAAAAACAGCAGTAATATAGAGACCCAACTGCCCAATGTGGCATGAATGGTACGCATAAAAGACCGTTTTTTCTTGTTGGTTGCCGTATCGTTAGGTATTAACATCGCTTTGATGGACCTGCGTTTTTGCCACCAGAGGTACCAGCCAGAGAATATCATCAAGATAGTCAAGGACGCCGCGGTCTCTAGGAGGTAATCACCAACTTTTCCAATCAACAAATCACTGTGAATATCATTAAAGGTGCTATATAGCCCGCTATTAGACGGTGTACTTTGGACGATATCAGCCGTATAGGGATTGACCGCCACCATGTTGCTGTGTTCGTCTGATTTTATCTGAAACAAGGCGACCGTATCTGTATCGCGAGGCGCGATATACTTAACCAATGTGCTATTGGGCAAAGTGCTCAGCGCATTTTTGGCTTGGATAGAAACAGGTGCTTGGCTGGTAGACGCTGGTATAGCCACGGTGAGACGATCGTCATCACGACCTGCAGTGTTAGACATGAACAGCATACCGAGTGCAGTGATAGCCAAAACAATCAAAAAAGGAGCCGCGAATATCCCAGCATAAAAGTGCCAACGCCATACCGTAAAGTAGCGTTGGTTGTTCGTGGGTTTCGGCATAGGTTCGTTCATAAATATGGCCTTTAGCGCTTTTTAGTCACTGATAAACAAGAGCGCTCTATCAGTAGTTGCCCTTAACAATGCCTACTGGTTTACTTAAGCCCAAATAGACGCCTGCATCATACGAGAAAAGCCCTATAAACGCTATTACTTGTGGCAGTAATTATCGATAAGTCGCGCCTTTTAGCGGATAGGCGGTACCTACTAACGTTGATAATGATAACTACTGGTCATGTACAGACTATAGACACAGCACCATCTCGCTTAATATCCCTCTACAACCTTTTTATTTGTAAATTTTAATGATAATGATTATCGTTAATGTTATTATTCCTTTTCTTCTATTTCTGATACTCAATAATACCTTACAAGGAAACATGATGCGTTCTGTCTCAACGTCCAAATCCATTCGCCAAAAACGTTTAACCTTAGCCGTCCAACTGGGACTAGCAATGGGTCTGAGCCATTCAGTCTATGCTGAGAACCCCACAAACAGTATCGAAAACAATACGGCTAACAATACTAAAAATAACGTGATTGAGACAAGCGTAGAAAACTCTCTAGATACTAATAAAGTGGGCAATGACACAGCGCCATCGACTACCTTAGACGCTATTACCGTCTATTCAGATGGCTATCGCAGTACCGGTACCAAAACTGCATTGGACCCAGACGATGCCCCAATGAGCTATACCAGAATCGATCAAGACTTATTACAAAAACGACAAGCAGATAGCGTTAATGCGGCTCTACGTTATGAGCCAGGCGTGAGCACTGAAAGCCGTGGCACAGTATCGATATTTGATGAGTACAACATCCGCGGGTTCAAAACTTACTCTAATTTTTATGATGGACTGAGACTACCCTACGATGGCGCTTGGAACCTTATGCCACAAGTCGACGTCTATGCGACAGAGGCAGTAGAAGTTATCAAAGGACCAGCATCCTCGCTTTATGGCTACGCAGCACCTGGAGGTATGGTCAACCAAATAGCCAAGACACCTAAGAGCACACAAGAAAATGAAGTAAAGCTGCGATTCGGTAATCAAAACCTAAAAGAAGTCGCCGTCGATAGTACAGGCCCTATCACAGACACGCTGAACTACCGCCTAGTGGCGCTAAAACGTCAAAAAGACGGTCAAATGCAAACCACAGAAGAAGAGCGATTGCTGATTAACCCATCGCTTGAATGGCAAGCGACCGACGATGTCTCTGTACTTGCCAACTTGTTTTATCAAGATGATCCAGAGATGGTGCCCTCTACCCCATTACCTGCTGTCGGTACGGTCTACAAAGCAAGCTATGGCAAATTGGACAGTGACGCCTACGCAGGTGATGAATGGAATAAATTTAGCAAAGAAGTCTTTATGCCAAGTGTCACCGTAAACTGGGATATCAATGATCAGTTGACCTTTAAACACATCACGCGCTATACCGATGCCGAGGCGCAGCAGCGCAATATGTACAATAGAGGATTTGTAGAAGGTAGTGACACGATTCTCAATCGCGTCGCCTATACCACTGATGAGAACATGAATAACTGGACCACAGACAATCAACTGGCCTATACATTTGATATTGGCAACACCTCACATAACTTATTGTTTGGTGCTGAATATCAAGAGACAGACAGCAGCGCAACTTACTATGATGCTGGTGCAAATGGCACGCCAAATCTTGACTTGTCTAATCCAGACTTTTCACAAATAAATACGGCTACGCTACCGCTGGATACCTATCGTCAGACGCAAGATATCGAACAAAGCCAGCTTGGATTCTATGTGCAAGACGAAATGAAGTGGCAAGATTTAACCGTTGTCGCTGGACTACGTCACGACAACTTTGAGAGTACGACTAAGCAAACCGACGCCTCTCAAGGTGCAGTTTATAATAACGAGACGTTTGGTAATGACGCGTCCGAAACCAGCGGCCGTTTTGCTGCAATTTATGATTTTGACAATGGACTCTCCCCATTTGTCAGCTATTCAGAGTCGTTCCAGCCTGTGGTTGGTAGCAACTTTATTACCAATGAACCCTTTGACCCTAGCACTGCTGATCAGCTCGAAGCTGGGGTGAAGTACTTGTCTCCAGACCGTGCGACCAAAGGAACGCTAGCCGTATTCGATATCACACAGCAAAATGTCGTCGTCACCAATCCCGCTGACTATCGACAGAAAGTTCAGACGGGTGAGATTGAATCACAAGGGTTTGAGATATCAGGTAGCCGCATGCTTAACGATTGGGTAGATCTCGCGGCAAGCTACAGCTATACCGATGCTGAGATTACCGAAGATGAGTTCAATCCAGATGTGGTCGGCAACACTCCTGCCCAAACGGCGAAGCACAAAGCCATGCTATGGGCAGACTACTATGCGACAGACAAACTGACTCTAAATGCTGGCGTTCGCTATGAAGATGGCATGCAGATCGATAAGCAAAACTCAGACGAATTGCCAAGCGTGACCTTGGTCGATATTGGTGGCAGTTATCAGATCAACCCTATGCTCGCGCTGGGTGCTAGTATCAATAATCTGTTTGACAAGACTTATGTCGGCGCTTGTTACGATACCGAGAACTGCTGGATGGGACCTGAACGCCAAATGTCCGTCAGTCTAAAAGCCAATTTTTAAACCTTATGAGCTCAGTTATCGTTAGAATGGTGTTTGGCAGTCGACCATTCTAGCGATGTGTTTTTAAGATAATATAGATTTTTAAGATAATAGAGTATCAAAGCAGTGCTCTTGCCTTATAGACTATCAAACGAACGTACATAATAGTTTGAGCACCAATGTTATACGCGAAAAGCTACACGCGCTAAAAGAAGGAAGATAATATATGGCAAAACCAACCCCTAGATTACTTGATGTTATTGGTAGCAGATACCTCACCCCAAACATGTGCCGTGTCACGCTTGGTGGCACAGGACTGACTGATTTCCCAGTCGATCAAGAAAGCGCTTATATCAAACTGATGTTTCCTCAAGGCGAGGATGCAAAGCCAGTGGTACGTACCTACACCGTCAGCGTTCAGCGCGATGATGAGATAGACGTAGATTTTGCCTTGCATGAGGCTGCAGGTCCCGCATCAACGTGGGCACGCAACACTCAAGCTGGTGATCAAGTATTAGTAGGCGGACCCGGACCCAAAAAACTCATCAACAATGACGCCGATTGGTTTTTGTTAGTCGGTGATATGACGGCGCTACCAGCAATCACGGTCAATCTGGCACAATTACCCGCTGATGCACGTGGCTATGCCGTGCTTGAAGTGACGACTGAGGCAGACCAGCAATCACTTAAAAAACCAGATAACGTCGAGATTCATTGGGTCATTAACGCGCATCCAAATGCAGATAGCAGCCCTTTGCTTGACTCGGTCAAATCATTGACTTGGCTTGAGGGACAGCCTGCAGCTTGGGCGGCTTGTGAGTTCCATAGCATGCGCGCACTGCGTCAGTATTTTAAAATGGAGCGCGACATACCAAAGACGCATTTATATGTGTCTAGCTACTGGAAAGTCGACAGCACAGAGGATCAGCATAAAGTGGTGAAAAGTCAGGATGCCCAAACCGCAGAGCAATAAATACAGATTTTAAATTCAAAAAAGGCGTAGCTCATATGAGTCACGCCTTTTTTTATTAAACCTCACCTATCATGCCTCAACGCTCTTCCCCTCTTTCATCCGACTAATCGTCAGCCCCGTAAAACCAAACAGCACCGTCAGTAGCAATGACAAATAACAGAAGAACGCATACGGCAGATACTCTAATACTGGCACCCCTAATGCCTGACTGATAAACACCCCGCACACACTCCACGGTACCAATGGATTGATTACCGTTCCTGCATCCTCAATCGTCCGAGACAAATTCTTAGGGTGCAGTTGCAGACGCTCAAACGTCGACCGAAACGCTGTACCTGATAATAGAATACTCAAATACTGCTCACCAATCAGCACATTAATACTGAGCGCCGACATCGCTGCCGCAAAGATCGCTCGTCCTGATGTCGTCAGTGTGTCCTTAATACCAGATAGCAGTGCTGGCAGAATACCTAGTGCCGTTAACAGTCCACCTAAACTCAATGCCAATATCACGATCGCTTGGGTAAAGAACATACTCTGTACACCGCCACGTGACAGCATACCACCTACTTCCCCTAGCTCTAATGTCTCAGCGGGTGCATAGCCGGCAAACAGATAACCACCCAGCTGACCAAAGCTTGGTGAACTATGGATATAAGTAATAATCAGAGCTACAGCAATCGTACAGATAATCGTATAAATCGCATTAACCCGAAACAGTGCCAATCCTACCAATATCACAAAGGGTAGTACCGAATACCCATGTACCAAACCACTGTCTATCAGCTGTCCTTGTAATATAGTCACCTGACTCAGATCAGCACTGGTCGTCTGTCCTGAGAACATCCAGAACAGAATTACCGTGAGTATCCATGCCGGTACAGTGGTATACATCATATTACGAATGTGCTCAAACAAATCAATACCCACCACTGAGGACGCAATGGTACAGGTGTCAGACAAGGGCGACATCTTATCACCGAAGAACGCGCCTGATACTACTGCCCCCGCCGCTATAGCCACATTGGCATCAAAGGCATTACTCATACCAATAAAGGCCACACCAAGCGTTGCAGCAGTCGTTAAACTACTGCCTAGGGCAATCCCAATAATAGAGGTTAAGATAAAGGCAGAGATATAGTAGTACTCAGGCGAGATAAGCGCAAAACCTACATACATGAGGGTAGGAATCGCCCCTGACATCATGAGAGCCGCCACCATAAGACCAATAAAGAAGAACAAATAGATGGCACCGATACCGCGCATGACCCCTGATGCCATTTGTGCTTGCATGTCGTCAAAGCTGAGTCCTTTAACCATACCGATAGCCAGCAATACACAGATGGCAAGGATAAGAGACAAATGCGGCACCCAGCCAAAGCCGATCATGGTGATGCCCATGATACCGATGACGATGGCGGAGATGATAAAGGCGAGCTTGGCGCTGATCTCGGTGAGGGGTTTTGGTGGCATGACACATCCTTAAAATGCCAGTAGATACTGGCATTAGAGTGGGTTTGAATTTGGGAGTGTTAATTTTATAGCGTTAAAAAATGGGTTTGCTAGCGAATAACCGAATGGCTTATGCGTTACTTATCAAGTAGTTTATCGGTCTTAGCCGCCATGACGAAGTCATTACGATGCAACCCTTTGATGCTATGTGACCACCATGTGACGGTCGCTTTGCCCCACTCTACCAAAATGCCTGGGTGATGCCCTTCTGCTTCAGCGATATCTGCCAGTTGATTGGCAAATGCCATCGCTGCGACGAAATTTTTAAATTTATACTGACGTTGCAATTGCTGAATACCATCTATCTCAATCAATGACCAATCAGGAATTTGTGGTAATAGCTCGCGTGCTTCAACGTCTTCGACTTTCGGTGCGCCGATGCGGCAGGCTTCGCAGCTGCTTTGTGATAATGCTGTCATAATAAAATCCTTTTAAGTTGTTTGTTTTTAATAGCTGTTTTTTTAATACTCGTATATCCATATTGAAATAGCTTTAGTGCTACTTCAACACTCCATACTTAGGTAACTGCATTGATATTTGAATTTTAAGGGGTTTTTTCTGGATAAGTCGGCTCAAACAACCCAAGTGACATCGCCTGCTTGACCGTCCCCATGATGTCACTATTGACGATATCAAATAGCATGTCTAATTCGTCAATCACATAGTAAATCGGCTGTATTTGATCGATACGATAAGGCGTACGCAATACATCAAGCAAATCAAATGCACGGTGCTCAGGTTGGGGCTTATGTTGAAACTGAGGTTGAGATTGCGTCTTATTTTGAACGGTTGAAAGCTTTTGCGACGTATGATCAAGCGCATAGACCGTTTCAGAAGGTGAGCTTAAGATACCGCCGCCATAGATTCTACGGTCCTCAAGCTGACTACCGACCAACCCAAACTCGATAGTAAACCAATAGAGCCGTGCTAAAAACCATCTTTCTTCTTTGGTCGCACTCAGACCCAACTTGCCATAGGTTTCGTTAAACGTCGCAAATGCTGGATGGGTCAATAGCGGACAATGGCCAACAATTTCATGAAAAATATCCGGCTCTTCGATATAGTCTATATCACAAGGCCTACGAATAAACGTCGCCACAGGAAAAGATTTATTGGCGAGTAGTTTAAAGAACTTAGCAAAGCTGATCAATGCAGGCACCGCTGCGGTTTGCCATCCTGTGGACGCTTGTAATACCTCATCGATGTCTTGCAGTTGCGGGATACGAGTCGCCGATAAATTTAACTTAGTCAAACCCTCTAGATACGCAGTACATGCGCGGTTGGGGATTTGCTCAGCTTGACGCGTCAGCAAAGCTTGCCACATTGCATTTTCATCATCACTATAATGAATATGACCGTTGGCATCTGGCTGATGTGAGATATAGGGCTTTTTATCGGTCGTGTGATCAGTCGCAGTATCACTTTGCTGACTGGTCGCAACATGATCGGTACCGATGACTGTATTCGGAGAGTCTGTATATGAGAGGCGTTCCATGCCTGTATTCCTTCTATCACAGTGAGTACATTACCTTTATACTTATACTTATACTTATACTTGTCAGTAACTGCGCTTGTATTTATCAGTAACGTATCTATCAAAAAGTAGCTGTTGAAGCGTACCTATTAAGGACAAGCCAAATTCCCTTTGCCCTGTCCGTTCATCTTTGAGTACTTTCTAACCTTAGAGTCGCTTACGGCGTTTCTGTTTCTGATTGATTGGTCTCTGACTGACCAACCGTGCCACGACGCACTTGGTCGCGTTCTATCGATTCAAACAACGCTTTGAAATTACCTTCACCGAATCCATCTGCATAGTCACCTTTACGCTGAATAAACTCAAAAAATACTGGGCTACCCAAGATAGTTTCAGAGAATATCTGTAGCAGTAGACGCGGTGCGCCGCCCTCTGTCGTGCCGTCTAGCAAGATACCGCGCGTTTGTAGATCCGCGACGTTTTCACCGTGGTTTGGCAAGCGCTCACTAAGCATTTCATAATAAGAGGCAGTAGGTGCGGTCATAAGCGGAATACCCGCGGCTTTTAGCTTATCGATACTGGCAAACAAGTCATCACTAGCCAGCGCAATGTGCTGAATGCCTTCACCATTGAAATGCATTAAGTACTCTTCGATCTGTCCACCGCCCTGCTTGGCTTCTTCATTGAGTGGAATACGGATTTTGCCATCTGGCGCGGTCATGGCTTTACTGGCCAATCCTGTATATTCACCCTTAATATCAAAATAGCGAATCTCACGGAAATTAAAGATGCGCTCATAGAATTTTGCCCAGTACGCCATGCGTCCACGGTAGACATTGTGTGTCAGATGATCGATGACTTTAAAACCATGTCCGACAGGCTTTCTGTCCACATCTGCAAAAAACTCAAAGTCAACATCATAGATAGACGCACCCTCTTCATAGCGGTCAATCAGATAGATTAATGAGCCGCCAATACCCTTAATCGCTGGTAGCCTGAGCTCCATTACGCCTGTTGGCACGTCTACAGGCTGCGCGCCCATCTCAATAGCACGCTCATAGGCTTTTTTGGCGTCTTTTACCCGAAATCCCATGCTGCAAGCGCCTGCGCCGTGCTCTTCAACGAAGTAACTGGCGGGGCTTCTTGGCTCACGGTTTAGGATAAGGTTGATGTCCCCTTGACGATATAGCGCAACGTCTTTTGATCTGTGATTGGCCACATGAGAAAAGCCAAGCTGCTTAAACAATGCATCGACCGCATAAGGCTGCGGGGAAGCGAACTCGACGAAATCAAACCCGTTTAGTCCCATTGGGTTATCAAATAAATCTGCCATTGCAATCATCCTTAATGTCAATTGGTGGTGAAAATATGATAAAACGATTGGTAATCAATCTTTATTGTTGACGTTGTATTTATATTAGATTAGCTTTATTTATAAGACTAATTGTTTTTTATGATTTATTTATCAGGTTTACTTATGAATATTAGCATTCGCCAATTAAACGCCTTTATCAAAGTCGCTGACAACGGCAGTTTTACCCGTGCCAGCGAACAGATGTATCTGACCCAGTCTGCTGTTAGTGGACTGATCAAAGAGCTAGAGACTGGCCTCGGCATCGTCTTGTTTGACCGTACTACCCGCCAGCTGTCTCTGTCGGCAGTGGGACGGCACCTACTGCCACAAGCGCGGCGTATCTTAAATGAGATGCAGTTGTTCGAAAACGAAGCGAGCAGCTTGACCAGCTTGGCACAAGGTCAGGTACGCTTGGCAGTATCACAGTTTGCCGCGTCCTCCCTGCCGGCGGTCATCGCTCAGTTTGCCAAACAGCATCCCAATATCAGCGTGTCATTATTGGATTGTTCAGCAGAAAATTTGCTCAAGCATGTTCAAGATATTGAGGTTGATTTGGGTGTGGGGACTGAGCTGGGTGTCTTTGAGGCAGAAGACGATATTGGCGCTGACTTGTTGTATCAGCTGCCCTTTTGTGTGGTCATGCCAGATAGTCATGTATTGGCCGAGCAAAATGAAATCACTTGGCAAGATTTATTAGATATTCCACTCATCACCCTACAAGGTCCGTTTCTTGAGCAAGTGACCGCAGAGCTCGATGATTCTATCTCCGCTCACGTTCAACAAGCTAGATACAAGGTGAACTTTATGTCCACCGCGCTTGAGATGACCCGCCAAGGGTTTGGCATTACCTTATGCCTCCCCTATATGCCTGAGGTTATTGATTGGGTCAGCGCTAATGGTCTACAAATGCGACCACTCACGCAGCCTGTCAAGATGCGGCAATTCTTTATTTATCAACGGGCTTCTCGGGCATTATCTCCCGCTACGGTTGCCTTTAAGCAGTTTTTGCAAACGTACTTTGCCACCCACTACAACGATCTGCATCAATCTGACACCCTGGCTCTTAAGTAATAAGTCACGACTCAAACGCTTTTGCTGGATAGATGGGCAGATACGCAAAAAAGATATTTGGTGATTTATTTGGTTAATTATCCAAGATAGCGCACTCTCGTGTTGAGTTCATCGGCAATTTGCTCTATGATTTTCGGCTGCTTGGTTTATATTCTTATAAGGAAATGGCATGTTTGAACGTATCGATTATTACGCTGGTGATCCAATTTTGGGTCTGATGGAAAAATACTCAGCAGATAGCAATCCTAACAAGGTCAACTTAGGTATTGGCATCTATTATGATGAGAATGGCGTACTACCTGTGCTCGACTGTGTAAAAACAGCCGAAGCACGTATTGCTGATCCTGTATCTCCTCGTCCCTACTTACCAATGGCAGGTTTGCCTGGACACCGCAAAGGCTGTCAGGAATTATTATTCGGTAAAGACGCCCAAATTTTAAAAGACGGTCTGGTCGCAACGATTGCCACTATCGGTGGTTCTGGTGCGTTAAAAGTGGGTGCCGAATTTATCAATCAATGGTTCCCTCAGTCTAAGTGCTATGTGAGCGATCCTACGTGGGGCAACCATATCGCTATTTTTGAAGGTTCTGACGTTGAAGTAGGCAAATACCCCTACTACGACAAAGCCAATAGCAGCATCAAATTTGATGAAATGATTGCGTTTTTTGAAACACTGAACAAAAACGATGTCGTCTTGCTGCACCCTTGCTGCCATAACCCAACGGGCTTGGATTTAACCCAAGCACAATGGGATACGGTACTTAATGTCATCAAAGCGCGTGAATTGATTCCATTCATGGATATCGCTTACCAAGGGTTTGGCGAAGATATGGACAGCGATGCTTACGCTATTCGTAAAGCCGTTGAAATGAAGCTGCCATTGTTTGTCAGTAACTCGTTCTCTAAGAATTTGTCGCTATACGGCGAGCGTGTTGGCGGTCTGTCAGTCGTCTGTCTCACCGTAGATGAAACCGAGCGCGTATTTGGTCAGCTAAATGCGATGGTACGTCGTATCTACTCAAGCCCGCCATCACATGGTGGTCGTGTGGTCGATATCGTCATGAACGATGAAGCCTTACATGAGCAATGGGTGAGCGAAGTATATGCTATGCGCGACCGTATCAAAGCCATGCGTCTAAAGTTAAAATCAGTCTTAGAAGCCAAAATTCCTAACCGTAACTTTGACTACATCACCCGTCAAAACGGTATGTTTAGCTTTACTGGTCTGACGCCTGAGCAGGTCGAGCGCTTGCAAAGTGAGTTTGGTATTTACATGGTATCCAACTCGCGTATGTGTGTTGCTGGCCTAAATACCAGCAACATAGACTATGTTGCCAACGCAATGGCAGACGTCCTAAAAGGATAGCGTTATCAGAAAGCTATCGTAATAAGTGATAAAAAAGCCGAGCGATTGCTCGGCTTTTTTGTGCTTACCTTTTGCTTTTCTAATCGAAGTGTCTGATCCCCAAAGTGTGTAACTAACCAAGATAAGGTGAGCGCTACAGGTAACACTCACTACACTTAGGCTATTTCTGCGATAGTGTAAGTGTAGTCCCTCGCAAGATAAGTCACAAAGCACGCTCCATAAAAAGCTTGCAATCAATATATCAATAAATTACATTATACATAAGTAATTAACTATAACGTAATTGACTATATTTTTAGCAAGGAGCAAATCATGTCAACGATTGACAGCACTCTAACCTCTTTTATCGATATCAAAGCGGATTCTGACTTTTCTATTCACAATCTACCGTATGGTATCTTTAGTGTCGCTAAAGATAGCGTTCGCCGTGCAGGCGTTGCCATTAGTGAGCATGTGCTTGATTTGTCCGTACTAGAGACAGAAGGGTTATTGAGTTTACAAGGCGGCCCTTACTTTGACCAACCTACGCTAAATGCGTTTATTGACTCTGGCCCAGACAATTGGGCGCACGCACGCACGACTATTCAAACGCTACTGTCTAGCGACAATGCCACCTTGCGTGACGATGCCGAATTGCAAAAAAAGGTGCTGCTCAAGCAAGCAGACGTCACCATGCACCTGCCCGTTCAAGTACCAGGATTTACTGACTTTTATTCGTCTAAAGAGCACGCCACCAACGTCGGTACCATGTTTCGCGACCCAAACAATGCCCTACTCCCCAACTGGACCGAAATGCCAGTCGGTTACAACGGGCGCGCCAGTACTGTCATCGTCAGCGGCATGGATATCGTGCGTCCATCAGGTCAGTTAAAGCCAAACCCTGATGAGCGTCCTATTTTTTCTGCCTGTAAGCGCTTAGATTTTGAGTTAGAAACGGCGTTTATCGTGGGCAAAGGCAATCGTATCGGTCAACCAATCGCTGTCGATGAGGCAGCTAGTCATATCTTTGGCATGGTACTACTCAATGACTGGTCTGCTCGAGATATCCAAAAGTGGGAATATGTACCGCTAGGTCCATTCAATGCCAAAACGTTTGCCTCTCAAGTCTCCCCTTGGATTGTCACTATGGAGGCATTGGCGCCGTTTAGTACCGCGTGCCCAGCCCAAGAACCTAAGCCACTTGCTTATCTAAACGAAAAAGATAGCGATAGCAGTTTTGATATCATTCTATCCGTTGAGCTACTGCCTGAAGAGGCAGAAACCGCAACAGTAATCTGCAAGACCAATTTCAAATATATGTACTGGTCAATGGCACAGCAGTTGACGCACCACACTATAACGGGCTGCAAAGTAGAAGTCGGCGATATGATGGGTTCAGGCACTATTTCAGGACCAACGCCTGATTCTTATGGCTCGATGCTAGAGATTGCGTGGAATGCTACCAAGCCCGTCACACTTGAAGGTGGGGCAACTCGTAGCTTCATTGAAGATGGCGACACGGTCATTATGAAGGGCTATAGCGAAAAAGACGGCATTCGTGTTGGGTTTGGTGAAGTACGCGGCACCGTGCTACCGGCTCTTGACTTTAATTTTAACGAATAATAACGGAATAAAAGAAGGCGTAGTGACAGTAGATTTGAGTGGCTAGAACCATTTAAAACTAAAATGATATTTGGTCTATGAGTTCTAGCATCATTTTTTCTAATATTCTTGCTACGCCCTATCAAAAGGAGTTTGATATGAGCTTTCAAATTGAAAAAATTCATCATGTGGCTTATCGCTGCAAAGATGCCAAAGAAACGGTCGAATGGTACCAAAAAAACCTCAACATGGATTTCATCTTAGCATTCGCAGAAGATCATGTGCCGTCAACCAAAGCCTTTGATCCTTATATGCATGTCTTTTTGAATGCTGGTAATGGCAATGTATTGGCGTTTTTTGAAGTACCTAACCAACCAGAAATGGGCTTTGACCCTAATACCCCAGACTGGGTACAGCACCTAGCGCTAAAGGTAAAAAACCGTGATGAGCTAATGGTTGCCAAAGAACATCTAGAGGCTGCAGGTATTGACGTCATCGGTGTGACCAACCACGGTATCTTTCACTCCATCTATTTCTTTGACCCAAATGGCCATCGCCTTGAGTTGACCTATGATGATCCGACCTCAGAAGATAAGGTCTCGATGATTACAGATGCCATCAAACAAGACATGTTAGATGAGTGGTCACGTACCAAACGCGCGCCAGCACATACGCAGTTTTTACACAGTGATGAGCTGGCCGAAGCACGCGACGTTGCACCCGTTGGTGAGTAGCACGTTATACTGTCGTGTTCTCAAAGCACTTTAGTATAGTGGCTACGCAATTTGATAGCGCTGTGCAATTGTCAATATCTGCTCAACCACATTGTTTTGTGTGCTTATCGGCAACTGCTCTGTGGTACCGATAACAGTAATGGCATACTCTATAGGTAGGTTGTCACTAGGCACCTTACTCTCTGTCGCGGACTGACTCTTAGTATGACTGGCAATCGTCGGCAGGATCACAGGAATGGTAATGGCGTTAATACCCATGAGCATATCACCCGTAACGGTCGCATAGCCCTGAGTACGTATCTTGGTTTGTAAATGAGTAAAACGCTGCCATTTCTCTAGGCTATTGGCTGAGTTTTCATCCGCTTGCCATTCAGCCATGACCAGCGGCTGGATGACACTGTGAGGTTGATAGCTGGCAAACAGCTGCCCTGTGGCTGATGTCGTCAAAGGCATTCGTGAGCCAATGCGCGTAATAATACTAATAGGACTATCAGGCTCAACGGACTGAATAATAATAGGACCTTCACTAAACCATTTGGCAATTTGCACACCGCAATTTAAAGTGTCTTTGATCTCATTGGCAGCCTGTGTGAGACGTGCCAAGATATTGTTTTGGCTCAGTCCAGTGTATCCCAATGCAGCCAATGCATGCACTCTATCGCCGAGCCCATAACGCCCATCATCAAGCTTACACGCGTAGTTTTTGCGGATGAGACTGACCAAGTAACGATGCGATTTTGCTGGATGCATGTTCATGGTTTCAGCGATGTCTTTTAGCATCATAGGCTCATTGTGATCAATGAGCACATCAAGTATCGATAGCCCAATCTCAAGCGACTGCACCCCGCTCTGGTTTTTACTGATGCCTAGGTTATCTAAAGCGTTTTTGGCTGCTGGCATGATGGGCTCAATTATATTTATTTGATTATATGCTTGATGGTTGTTTGCTGATGGACTATAGTCACTGCACTACAAAAGAGTTATGTTTTGGATGAATATCATAAAACAATTTAGATAAGTCATTTTCCATCCAACCTTGGCGTAAAAACTTCACTTGAGCCCACTTTTTCTCGATGGGATT
>NZ_JAMYEB010000027.1:0-18853 GCF_033790785.1 Psychrobacter sp. PP-21
GGTCATGCCCTCATCTAAGCTTTTTAAGACTTGTTTGCGATAATCTAGGGAGTAAGTCATGGTTATTTATTGTGGTAGTCGTTTAGTTGATTTATTTTATAACATTTTTGTGGTCAGGTGACTATAATAAATGCATCAAAACTGGCTTCGAACTTGCCATCATTTTTAGACTTGTATTTTGTTCTGGAAAAGCATAAGTCCAATATTCTTTCATTATTCTCTAATAAATACGACATCATGCTTTTTATATTTTCAAATTTTTTCTCATCAGTTGATACATTGAATAGTAGCTCACTAAGTATCTCGTCATCAATGAAGATTCTTACATTACTATATCCAAAGCTTTCACGAAATAGGTGGTTGGTTTCTGATTTAAAGATTGACCCATTTTTTAATGATATACATGGGACCTCATAGTCCTCTAAAAATATCTTAATTTTTTTTGAAGATAAGTAATCACTATTTGGTACAATAACCTCAAACTCAACTGTGTCCATATCAGATACGTTGATCACTGGTGTAACTAAGACTTCCTCACCGCTTAAATGAACTCTTATATCAATCATCAAATTTACCAACAAAAGAAGTCATAAGTGTGTAAGTCAGCATTTCCATTATTTATGATAGTATCCAAATAATCAACAGAACGAACTAGCTCTTCTTCAGATAAAACTTCTCTCAAACGGTTTAATCTTTTACTAAAGTTTTTACCATGCCCTCTTAGTAAAGGTAAGATCATTTGTAAAACTGCATAGTCGAGTGCTGATAATTTATCATCTATAGAGAATTCACGCATTAGAGGTCTTGCTTTATTGCAATACTGCTTGATAGCTATTTCTTTTCGGCTACTGATAATTATTGGTTTGCCTAATTCACCATTTCTTTCTTCGAGTACTTTTTTAATCTTTCCATAAATTCTGTATTCATTTTCAATAAATTCAGGCCTGTTCTTAGTTTTACCAAAGCACTTTTCCATAATTTCATAAGGAACTGGCATCTCTAGTGGAAGCTCTTGGTCAATATCTTCATCTATACTTGTTGTAATTGAATTTGGTTCTAACACTATAATTGGTGATCTATCGATTAAGCGCGGAGATAGGTATTCAGTTGTACTATCGTAATTGATAGTAGCAATAAATCTTAAATTCTCTGGAATTTGAATTTGATTATCGCCCAAAGTTAGCTTCTTACTTTCTTTAGGGTCGGTTAGACCCATAAATGAAGACCAATAATGCTCTAATGGACTTAGGTTTGCTTCATCGAGCAGAACTAAGGACATAGGAACTGGTAAATCTATCAACTTATCTTCTTCACTTAATGCATATAAGAACTCATATAGCCCTGTACTACTAGATTGAAACTTATTAGAAATTGGATTAAAAAAACCGATCAGATCTTTTTGTCCTGTCCAGCTTCTTGCAACGGGAATCTCAAGAAATCTTTGCTGTTGAATGCCGTAAATCTTGGCGACGAGTCTAGCTAAGGTAGTCTTACCACCACCAGGTAATCCTGCTAGAAAACAAATAAAAGATTGTTGTAGAGTTACTGTTATATTAATAATGTCAAGGATCGAAAAATTTCTATCTTCTTTCCTCATACTATAATCAATATATTTTAAAATATCTTGCGCAGTACTATTTGACATGTCAACGGGTGTTACATTTTGAAGAACATTTTTTGAAACTTCCTTGTTTGAAAGACCTATATTTCCATTGATAGCTTCTACGAATGGTTTTAGTTCAAGCAGTCTATTACGAAGCTTATCTTCATGTTCATTAAACAAAGCCTTAAGTGATGATGTTTCTTTTTCAATTTCACCTTGTCTTTTTACTTCTATCTTATATTCATTAGTTGCTTCTTCAATTTTTTTCTCTAATTCATTTAAAGAGCTAAGCTTTTTATATTTTTCTAGTAGAGGTTTAATCTGTTCATTTAGATCAGTTAGCTGCTCTTTTTTTTGTGTAACCTTTTGATCTAAATCTTCATTTACCTTTAGATTATCGATTACGTCAGAGTTGACCTTAATATGATTAGCTTTTTCAATTTCTTTTCCTAAGTTAACTAACTCTTGCTTATTAAACTCAATTTTTTCTTGAAGGTTTGCAAGTTCGGCATTATTTTTTCTAAATTCATCTTCAAGCTGTGCTCTATAATTATCTCTAATATTAGATAAGTAATTATCTTCGTTTTTATCGATATATTTCTTAGTAACCTTCTCGCCTAGTTCAGTACGTAAGAATTTGCTAAAACCATCTATAACCTCAGATTCAAATAGTAGATGGGCATCGGAAATATCTTTTAGCTTGTTTAGTTTTTCAGTAAAATTTTTATGGTTATATTTCGGGAACCTTTTTATTTTAGCTTCTATAGATGCTAAATCAACTTTTTTATCATTGAAACCAATATCTTTAGCAATTTTTATGAAATTATTTACTATATCTTCATCTGAAGAGTAGTCAGTAGTTAATAAATGAGTATCATTATGTAGATTAGTTAAATTCTCAAAATAGAATCTTTCACCTTCTTCTAGAGAGCAATATAGTACATGTTTGTTTAAATCTTCAAATTTTGCCGAATAGATATTACCACCTGCCAGCTGTCTTCCGGGCATAGGTGAGTCGATCTTTCTTAACGTAATATTGTTTTCATCGCCCTCATTCTGATCCCATTTAAAAGGTCCGTAACAGGTCCCATCATCATTGATATATATGTAAGAGGTACTAGGAACCTTTGAAATCCCAATCGTCATTTCATTAGGATTAGGCAATGTACTGACAATAATTTCAACCATTTCTCTAGGTTTTAAGAGAGAAGCCTCTGAAGCTTTTGTAACATATTTACAGTTTCTTTCAGGCCTAGTATCTTCAGAGTCATACATCGACTCTATGACAGTTACTTTAAAAAGTTCAAATTCTTTGAATTTATTATCTATTTCTTCATAATCTCTCGTGACAAAAATCTTCTTTGAAGGACAAAAGTTTATAGCATCTAACTCCACATAAGAGTCACCATCTTTAGCGGCTACAGCTCTTAAATAACCCAAGGTAGGCTTGTTCTGTTGAGCCTGAAGCTTATAAACAATTACTTCTTTCGACAAATTTTCCATCATTAGACATTTACCATCTATAGTGAGATTTACTTAAAAATTGCATCCAATATATCATAGAAAGACAAATTGCCTATTCATAATCAACAAAATTTTGCTGCTAGTACCGTATATTTATAGTATTGAAAAAAATAATATATAAATTAAGTTATGACGTAGTAGATCAATGCTTTTAATGGTTTTCTATGAAAATTCTAGCTCATATTTGTTCTATAGGAGATTGAATATGGTTCAAGCCAAAGTTGTTTAGTCGGTAAAAGAAAGAAATTATATAGTTATATAAAGCTGTGAGAGCAGCGTTAAGACATATTGGAGAAACGATAGACATAAAAAAGCCCAGTCACCGTATGATGACTGGGCTTTTTTATTGTTCGCTTATTAGTCTAACCTGATGCTAAGCAAAAGTGCTAATAAGTGACGCCGAATAGTGGCGTCCCCAGGGGGATTCGAACCCCCGTTACCGCCGTGAAAGGGCGGTGTCCTAGGCCTCTAGACGATGGGGACGCATAGAGTGTTATAACCAGTGGTTACAACGGTACTTCACAATATCAGATAGCTTATAAATAAGCATTGCCTAGGTGCTGATATCGTCCTACTAGCGAGTATTTATTATTACGTTTCAGTAATGCTGAGCGTTGCTATAAATAAGTATGGTGGAGCTAAACGGAGTCGAACCGTTGACCCCTTGCATGCCATGCAAGTGCTCTACCAACTGAGCTATAGCCCCTCGCTAAGAGTGTGCGTATTTTATGCAAGACCAGCGGTCCTGTCAACAACTATTTTAAAAATAATTCATAAATATGCAAAAAAAAAGCGATTTAGCCTATTTTAAAGGCTCAACACACCTAAATTAGCGTGGATTTTGCTTAAGTGCGATCTCTTTGATGGCTTTATCGGTATAAAACTCTGCTTCGCTACCATCAGAAAAAATAATCGCACAGCATTCAGTTGGCATATATTGACCGCCTTTTTCTCGGATCGTTCTGATACCTTTGACGCCAATGATGTCATATTTGCCTAATTTATCTAGATTATGCTTGGTGTAACCGCAGTAAGTGCTGTATATCCATTTTAAATCTTCGAAGTCTTGGCCCTTGGTCAGGGTCAAAGTTGCATCAAACAGCTCTTTTACGATGGCATCATAATATTTCTGCGCTTCTTTTAAAGTATTGAAGACGTAGTCCTTGCTTTCTATTGTGACGGTTTTGGCAGCCATGTTTATTTCCAGCTTATAAGAAGACTTAACAAGTTATAAATAATTTATCTATTTTATAGGTTCTTATCTAGTACCTGTGAATTTTGTGAACATACTATTAGATGGCATCACCACCAGCACTATTCCATGCTTTGGTAAAGCCTATTACTGGAAAGTTAAGAGTTTCATTATCGTATTGAATTTTGATGGGTAAGGTAGCTTTTTTAAATAACCTAATAACATAGTTATCGCCACGTTCTGTTGCAGGGGTTAGTTCGAAGTAATACTGATCCACGTCTGTAAATTTTTTACACCAGCGTAGCATCTTAACTGCCTGTCCGTTAAATACCATTGTATATCTACTGGGGACAGTAGTTTTAAAACTACAAACATCAGAGGTATCGACATAGTGATCGCTGAAGTATAGCCCCTGATGTCCTGACGCTGAATGAGTAATATTAGCTATAAGGATTTTGGAATCTTCACTACTGCCACTCATATACATAACCGATGCACTTCTATCGCCATAATCTCCCCATGTAAATGGCATTTGAAAACCAGTTGCAAAGCTTGGCGCAATCAAAAAGCTACTTACGAGCAAAGGTGTCATGAGTTTAATAATTTTCAAATCTTTAATCTCCAATTTGACTAAAAAGCTAAATTAATAGTCTACAACATTCTAGTTTTATTGGGAAACATAACTTTTGATAATAAAAAAGGCGTGGATTCTGTAATAACAGAGTCCACGCCTTTGCACTATTGACACTAGTCCATTTTGATAAACTATTCAGCAGCTGCTAAGAAATCTGGCAATTCTGCCGCTTGTTTCTCAAGTTTTTTCAATTTCTTTTTACCGAGGCCGCCTAGTACGTCAACCGCATGACGCAATCGAGTCAGCGTCATATCAGCGCCGATAATCGCCATAGAGTTCATGACTGGCGTCGATGAGGTGCTACCAGCGATAGCGATAAAGAACGGCGCCATAAAATCACGCATCTTAATATCAAGGTGAGCAGCAAGGCCTTTTAGCGTGGCATAGATGTTTTCTTCTGACCACGTTGGTAAGACTTCTAACTGCCAAAGCGCCAATTGCAGCATCTCGATAATTTGCTCAGACGCAAGCGTCTTATGAGTGAAGCTCTCAGCATTAATATCAGGTAAGTTTTGGAAGTAAAAACCTCCCCAGTTCACCGCATCAGACAATAGCTCGATACGTGGCTGAATCGCGGCTGCAATAGCAGTCAGTTTGTCACTGTTGCTGGCCCATTCGAGGATTTTATTCTTTAGCTCTTCAGGGGTGAGCGCACGTAGCCATTCGCTATTTACCCAGTTGAGTTTTTCGATATCGAAGATAGGGCCGCCAAGCGACACGCGCTGAATATCAAAGCTGGCAATCATTTCTTCTAGCGTAAACTGCTCAGCGTCATTGGGCATTGAGTAGCCCATACGACCGAGATAGTTTAGCAGCGCTTCAGGTAGAACGCCTGCATCACGATAGTAGGTGATAGAGGTTGGGTTTTTACGCTTAGACAGTTTTGATTTATCAGGGTTACGCAGTAATGGCATATGGCAGAGCGTCGGCATTTCCCAACCAAAATAATTGTATAGCAGTTGATGCTTGGGCGCAGAGTTGAGCCACTCTTCACCGCGCATCACATGAGTGATGTCCATCAAATGATCATCAACGACGTTGGCTAAATGATAGGTTGGCATACCGTCTGTTTTTAGCAGCACTTGCATGTCGACTTGGGTCCAAGGGAACTCAACCGTACCGCGCAGCATGTCTTGTACCTGACAAGTGCCTTCGGTAGGTACGCGCATACGAATCACATGCGGCTTGCCTTCGCTTACCAATTGCTCAGTTTTTTCGGGTGCAAGATGAGCGCAGCGACCATCATAACGAGGGGTCTCGCCATTTGCCATTTGCTCAGCGCGCATAGCATCTAACTCTTCAGGGGTACAAAAACAGCGGAATGCGTGGTCTTTTTCTATGAGCATCTCAGCGTGCTTTTTGTAGATATCGCTGCGCTCGCTCTGACGATAAGGCGCATGTGGACCGCCAATATCTGGACCCTCGCTCCAATCTAGACCAACCCAGCGTAGGGCATCCAAAATCATCTGTTCTGATTGCTCAGTTGAGCGCGTCTGGTCAGTATCTTCGATACGTAAGATAAACTCGCCGCCGTGCGCTTTGGCAAAAGCTAAGTTAAACAGGGCAATATAGGCAGTACCTACGTGTGGGAAGCCAGTTGGTGATGGGGCGATACGCGTGCGCACAGGGCGCGTGCTGTCAGTAGAGGTTTGCATGGTAAAAGTCTCAAAATTTGCTATCGATATAAGCTATTAGTATAAATAGCGATGAAAGATATAAAGTCGATGTGAAGAAATAGCGTAAAATATAGCGCTAGTATAACAGAGACATGTGATATTTTTAATGAAAAGCCCTTCTAGTGCTTGACTCGTCGTGTATCCTTGCGATAATAATGCTAGGAAAGTCATAACTTGTTTATTTTCATCCAATTACTGGCCAGTATGGTCGTCATCTATTGAGTTGTTTGTGTCCCTATCAAAGTCTAAGCCAAAATCGAAAGCCAGTTCTTCTATTGCCACTGATCTCTCTGAGTCAGCGCCCAGCACATTATTGACAAGTGATGTGTCTACGCAAAATGTCGATATGGATATTACTCATGCCAGTCATGAGGGCGATATCACGTCTGATGAATTAAGTTTTGTCCATGATGCGGTGCTGCTGCAAGAGACTGTCGCTGCAGTGCTCGGCGTAAAATCCTTGCCTAAGCAAACAGAAGGCGACCAAAATAGCTTAAATATAAGTGGTATCTACGTCGATGCGACCTTTGGTCGTGGTGGTCATAGCAGGCTACTATTAGGTCAACTCGCCGATGATGCCACACTGATTGTCTTTGACAAAGACCCGACGGCCATTAGCGTAGCGCAAGAGTTGGCAAGTAAAGACAGCCGTGTGCGTGTGGTTCATGACAGCTTTGCGACCTTGACTGACAGTCTAGCTGCTATGGGCATCAGTGAAGTGGATGGCTTGATGGCGGATTTGGGCATTTCATCACCGCAGATTGATGATGGTAGTCGCGGCTTTAGCTTTATGCGTGATGGGGCGGTGGACATGCGCATGGATACCAGTCGTGGTCAGTCAGTTGCCGAGTGGCTTGAAACAGTCGATGACGAGACGTTGGCCAATGTGCTCTATGAGTTTGGTGAAGAGCGTCACAGTCGCCGTATTGCCCGCGCTATCAAACAGATGGAGGGCTATGACTCTACGCTTGAGCTGGCAGAAGTGATCAAAGTAGCGCATCCTAACTGGCAGCGCGGTAAGCATCCAGCGACGCAAAGCTTTCAGGCCATGCGTATCTTTATTAACAATGAGCTGGGCGATGTCGATGACTTTTTAGCGCAAAGCATTCCGATTTTAAAACCAGGTGGTCAGCTGGCGGTGATTAGCTTTCACTCATTAGAAGATCGCCGTATCAAACAGTTTTTGCAGCGTCATAGTAAAGGCCAGTATCCAGAAGACGAAAATCTACCGATGCCGCCGAACCGTCCGCGTTATTTTAGCAAGCCAAAACGGGTCGGCCCTAGCAAAGCTGAAACCAGTCAGAATCCGCGCGCGCGCAGCGCCTGGTTGCGACTGGCCACTCGTACTGATACAGCGTATCAGCAAACGGACGCATCATAAATCTTGGATGAAAGCACTAAGCAGGTCGCGTATGGTTGCTATTGTCTATCTCAATGATGTGCAAATGTCTTAATCGCTACGCCACTGTTAAAAAGCTGTAAATATTGTCTGTTAGGCTCGGCAAATAATTTTTATCTGTTTCACGATCTATGAGGCTTATGGGCTCATGAATCGATCATCTTCTAAGTTAAAATTAAGTGTTCATTCATTTAATCTAGCACGGCAGTAGATCTGGCTTTAACAGGATACATTGATAGTCGGAGACTTGTAAGGTAATAGGCTCTTATAGTCAGGCTGCTACAGTCATACGATGGTTATCTTTGGTTTTATTTTTATTGATGGTACTGCTGGGCAATGTTAAGTTCGTTGTTTGCAACTCACTATTTACTTTATCGTTTACGTTCACTTTTTTGAGATCGTCATGGCAATATCTGACAAACCTGCAAATCGCCGCGCTGTACCCTCCAACACCGATATCGGCGAGCTGTTCGTGCGCCGATTCAATGTGGTAAGTATTTATGTGGTTGTACTGCTGCTACTGGCAGCCGCAATCGTTTGGAGTGGTATCAAAACTGCCGAAGAAGTTCAGCAATATCATCAGGATTATAAAACCTTGCAAGACATGAAAAAACAAGAGCGTAAGCTACAAGTAGAGCACCAACGGCTATTGATTGAGCAGCAAACTTTCAGTGCAACACCTCAGATTGCCAGCCGTGCCGTTGCTGAACTGGGCATGTACTCCCCAACCCTAAAAGACAAGCTTATTATCCAGCCTGGCGTCGCGACAGCGTTGGTGCCAGTAGTTTCTGATGACTCAGACGAAGAGTTGACTGACGCTACTGGCCCACGTGCTTCCACCGACATCTCTCCTGAAGAACCGGCAATGGAGGCAGGACAATGAGTGAGAAAAAAACCAAACCTACAGCAAAAAGCACCGGCAAAAAACCAGCCAGCGGTAAGGTAACAAAGCCGTTGCGCCGTGCTAGCGCTGCCAAATCTGGGCAAGCGAGTGATAAAGCGGCAGGCAATCGTAAGGCAAAGCTATTTGGCCGTATAAAAAAGAGCGATACCAAAGGCGCTTATAACGCTGGAAAAAACTCAAAGAGCAAACGAGGGTTCTTAGGTAAGGCCTCTGGCGCTTCTTCTCGTGGCGGTTTTGAGCAAGACAAAAACCGTTTTCGTACTGTTTGGGGTTTGGCGCTGGTAATATTAGTGTTATTGATTGGCCGTGCTTATTATATCCAAGTGGCTAATGCGCAGTTTTATCAAGACAAAGGTAATGAGCTCATTACCAGTGAGCGCACACAAAAATCTTATCGAGGCATGATTACAGATCGCAATAACTTACCGCTTGCGGTCAGTGCGCCGCTTGCGACCGTATCATTCAGCCCACATGACTACGCAAGTGAATATTACGAGCTCAAACGCATTATTTTGACCAATCCTAGTAGTCCACAACTACAGGCGCGTATGCAAAAACGCTTGGATAATATGGATCTGATGACACTAGCAACGGCTGCTAATATTTCAGTTGATGAACTAAAAAAAGTCACCGCAATCGATGACAGTCTCGATGTGACTGACGAGGAAGCTGTCAAAGCGGCACTGCCATCTGGTGCAGGCTCGCATTATCTACCGCTGCTCAACAAAGTAACGCCAGAGATTGCTCAAAGCGTTAGCTCTCTTGACTTCCCTGGTGTCCACGAGAAAAACTTCTTTCAGCGTTATTATCCGCAGCCACAATCTAATGCGCAGCTACTAGGATTTATGGGACAGAATGCCAATGATCCCGAGGGCGGTTATGAGGGCCGTGCTGGTATTGAGCGTCAGCATGAAAAAGAGCTGGCAGGTGATGACGGTAAGGTACTGGTCTTAAAAGATGCCAAACAAAATAGCCTAAAAGAGATCAAGCAAATCGAGCCTGAGATACCAGGTAAAGATGTGGCACTGACGATTGATTCGCGTTTGCAGTATTTGCTCTACAAAGAGCTGGAGAAAGCAGGACGCTTGCAAAAAGCGCGCTGGTCAACAGGTATGATCGTCGATGTGCAGACAGGCGAGGTACTGGCACTATCGACATGGCCCTCATTCAACTCGAATAATCTCAATGAGATGACGGGCGAAAACCAACGTAACCGCGCGCTGTTAGATGTGTTTGAACCAGGTTCAGTTATGAAGCCATTTACCGTTGCTGCTGCATTGGACTCAGGTAAATATACACCGACTACCTTAATTGATACCAATCCTGGCTCAATTCGTGTGCGCGGCTATACCATTCGAGATCATAATAATCTTGGCATGATCAATATGGCAACGCTGCTACAAAAATCCAGTAACGTCGCCTCCACCAAGATTGCGCTCTCGCTACCACCTGAAGCCATTACCAATATGCAAAAACAGTTTGGTTTTGGGACAAAAACCCCTCTACAGTTCCCAGGTGAAGGCAGTGGTCTCATTGTGACACCAAAAGAAAAAGAAACCTCACGCCGTGCAACGGTCAGTTATGGTTATGGACTGCAAGTAACGCTAGCACAAGTGGCTCAGGCTTATTCAGCACTAGCGGCAGGCGGGGTAATGCACCCGTTGACCTTGATCAAAAATGACAGGCCGCAGCCCAGCAAACGTATTATGGCGCGCGAGCAAGCGATGTCGATCGTCCAAATGCTCGAGAGTGTGACTGAGCCAGGCGGTACCGCCAAAGCCGCTGCTATTGATGGCTATCGTGTGGCAGGTAAGACAGGTACCTCGCGCCGCATCAATCCAGAAGGCGGCTATTATACTGATCAGTATCGAAATGTGTTTGCTGGTATGGCACCAGCCTCTAATCCAAAGCTTGTGGGTGTCATGCTCATCGAAGATCCGCGCGGTCAAATCTATGCTGGCCTCACCGTTGCCCCTGTATTTCACAACGTCATGAAAGAGGCGTTACGATTGTACAATGTGCCTTTGGATAAGCCGCTCAAAACAGAACCACAGTAGGCGTTCAATTATTTTAAGTAGTCAGCGCTTCTAAGCGCTGATTGGTATTAACTGTTTAGGAATTGCTCATGACCCTGCCTACCTTATCGCCAAATGGCGCCCCTGTTATCTCTGTCACTTTGCAACAGCTTATCGATGCTAGTGATAGCAGGCTGGCGCAGCAATTGACAGAAATGATGGCAACTTCGGCCCAAAAAGTGGTAAATCAGGCAGTCTCAGCTCAGATTCACTCTGTCGCTGATATCGTCTTTCAGCAGTTTCAATTAGACAGTCGCCAACTGTCTGATAACGACGTATTTATCCTTCTAAACAGCCACACGCCGAACGTACAGAAAAGCCGCGATTATTTATTGCAGGCCGCCTCAAAAGCGGCTTTTGTGCTATCAGAAATTAATCCTATCACCTTAATGAGCGATATCAGCGGCTCTGCAGATACCAGTAATGCGTCGGCGGTAGATAGTAAAAGCAATGCGTCACAGCAATCAGCAGCGCTCTCATGCCCAGTCTTATACGTTCCTAACATCCGTGATTTTTTGGGTGGTTTAATCCAAGCGTATCTACAGTATCATCAGCCAGTGACTTTGCCAAAAGTAGTGGCTGTGACTGGGACCAATGGCAAGACCACTATCAGTCAATTGGTAGCGCAGCTTACACAATTGACAGGTATGAGTAGCGCGGTAATGGGTACCGCAGGTAATGGTAGGCTTGGCGCGTTAGTACAGGCGAGTCACACCACAGGAGATGCCTTGGCTGTACAGCAGTTTTTGTATCAAATGGGGACAGAGAATGCTGAAATACTGGCACTAGAAGCCAGCTCTCATGGTTTAGATCAGCAGCGCTTGCAAGGTATGCCTGTTTCTGTGGCGATTTATACCAATCTTAGCCGTGATCACTTAGACTATCACGCCGATATGGCAGAATACGCTGCCGCCAAAGCCAAGCTGTTTGATACGGCACATTTTCCAGATTTGACTCATGCCATTATCAATATTGATGATGAGCATGCTCAGGTCATGCTAGATACTGCGAGAGCTAGCCATTTAACGGTATGGACCTACAGTTTAGACCCATTAGCATCAGCTACCTTCGTGGCGACTGATATCACGCCGAGCCTGCAAGGGGTCAAGATTAGCTTACGTACAGATTTTGGTGATGAGCAAGCCACGACTATAGATATTGTCAGTCCATTATTGGGCCGTTTTAATGTAGCGAATTTACTCGCAGCGATAGCCGCTACTACGGCGCTGAATACCCAGTTAAATAAAAACCAGTCAAACAGTGCTCAGTTAAATGATGTTCAGTTAAGTGCTGCCCATTCAGATATAAGTATTCATCGCATTGCAGAGGCAGTGACACAGCTAAAAGGCGCTGTCGGGCGTATGCAACGTGTGCCATCTAATGATGGCTGTTTTATCGTAGATTATGCGCATACACCAGATGCACTCAGTCAGGTATTGGCGAGTTTGAAGACTCACTGTAAGGGTCAATTGTGGGCGGTATTTGGTTGCGGCGGCGACCGTGATGCAGGCAAGCGTCCGCTGATGGCACAAGCAGGTCTAGCTGGTGCTGATAAAGTTGTCCTAACTGCGGACAATCCACGTACCGAAGACCCCACCGCTATTTTGCAAGACATGCAAGCTGGAATGAGTGCTGAGCAATATCAACACACTCACATAGAGCCTGCGCGCCAAGAGGCAATTATGTATGCCGTCAGTCAGGCGGGTCCAGATGACATCGTCGTCATTGCGGGCAAAGGCCATGAGACTTACCAAGAAATAAACAACGTTCGTTATGACTTTGATGACAGTGTTATTTTGCAACAGGCATTAGAACAAGCGGGCCGTGTATAGCCGATAGACGCTCGCTGCATAAAACAGTCAAGAGTGATCATTAAATACAAAAATTAAGTAGTCATCATATAAGGTAACCACTATGACAGCCGACACCGATAACACCATCCAGTCACAAGGGCTTTATGTCTGGCAAATGGATAATATGCTTGCTGCGACAGCGTCGCTCGATGGTCATTGGCAACTGCCACAAGACCATGCAAATGCAGGAGAAGTCGCTCTAGCCAGTAAGCGTATCGCTACCGACACTCGCACGATAAAACCAGGTGATATCTTTTTGGCGTTAAGTGGTGAGAATTTTGATGGTCATGATTATATCGATACGGCAGCATCAAAAGGTGCAATTGCTGCTATCGTGTCTCGTCCTACCGCGTCATCCGACGCAAATACTATCCCACAGTTGGTGGTAAGTGATACCCGTTTGGCTTTAGGTCAATTGGCCAGCTATCGACGTCAGCAGCACACAGACCTGACCGTGATTGCTATTACAGGCTCGAGTGGCAAAACAACCTGCAAAGAGATGCTGGGTAGCATTTTTGGTAGATTGGCGCCGACATTGATTACTCGTGGCAACCTCAATAATGATTTGGGCGTGCCAATGATGCTGCTTGAGCTATCAGATCATCATCGCTATGCTATTTTAGAATTGGGTGCCAATCATATTGGTGAGATCGCTTATACGACTGAGATCGTCCGCCCTGACGTGGCCTGTATCCTAAATATCGGTACTGCCCATTTAGGCGAGTTTGGTAGCCGTGAAGGGATTTGCCAAACCAAAGCAGAGATTTATCACACTTTGACGGACGCACAGTATGCGATAGTGCCTGACAAGGATGATTTTACCAACCAGTTGCGCCGTATTGCTGAAAAGCACACTTCACATGTGATTGGGTTCGGTAATACCGATGTCAGTGCAAGTCATCTGGATGTAGAACCTGAGCGTAGTGAGTTTAAGCTACATATCGGTAATCAAATTCATGATATCAATTTGCCATTAGCAGGCGAGCATAATGTCAATAATGCTTTGGCTGCTGCCGCCTGTGCATACGCGCTAGATATTGAGGTCAATGATATCGTTGTGGGTCTAGAAAATGCGCGTCCAGCAAAAGGTCGCCTGAACAGTCAGATACTGGGTATGCATCGCCTGATTGATGATACGTATAATGCTAATCCTCACTCGGTACGTGCCGCTGCCAAAGTGCTGGCTGCACAAACGGGTACGCAAGTTATGGTGTTAGGGGATATCGGTGAGCTTGGGGATGCGGCAGTTAGTGAGCATCAAAGCTTGGGCCGTACTATCTCGACCACAGGTATTGATGTACTGTTATGTGTAGGTGAGTATGCCGCTTATACTGTTGCCGGCGCGCAAGAGATTTCTGATATCAATGCGCATGCATTTGCAGACAAAGACAGTTTATTAGAATATTTACAGCCGTATTTACAAGCGCAACAAGCTAAGCCTTGCACTGTGTTGTTCAAAGGCTCGCGCTCCATGAAAATGGAAACACTTATACATGCATTAGTAGAGGAGTAGGCGGTGTTAGTTTGGTTGTTTGGCTGGCTTGGTCAGTATTATACGCCGTTTTCTGCGGTTTCTTCGTTGACGCTAAGAGCACTGCTCGCTGTCGTCACCGCGCTTATGTTTAGCATGGTTTTTGGCGGACGTGTCATTAGGCATCTGCGTTCGCTTAAATACGGCCAGGCTATTCGGAACGATGGGCCTCAATCGCATTTGGCCAAGACAGGTACGCCTACTATGGGCGGGGTACTTATTCTAAGTGCTATTGGCATATCGACGCTGCTATGGGCACGCCTGAATAATCCTTACGTCTGGATTTTGCTCGTTGTTATGGTTGTTTTTGGCGCGGTAGGCTGGGCAGATGATTGGCTCAAGATTAAATACAAAGACCCCAAAGGTCTGATCGCACGAAAGAAATATTTTTGGTTGTCGATGGGCGCATTGTTCGTCGGCGTCTCGTTGTACTATATCGCCACACTACAGCCAGACATCAACACCACCCGTGAGATGCAGGACCTGTTATTGCCCGTATTCAAAGACTGGATGATTCCATTTTCCGCAGTGCCCTTTGGTATTGGCTTTATCATCTTTACCTACTTTGTGATCAATGGCGCCTCCAATGCGGTCAATCTCACGGACGGTTTAGATGGTTTGGCGATTTTGCCAGTCGTTTTGGTTGCTGCAGGTTTGGGCGCTATGGCTTATGTATCGGGTGATGTGCGCTTTGCGGATTACTTACATGTGCCTTATATTGCCTATAACTCTGAGGTGCTTATTGTTTGTGGCGCGATGGTTGGGGCAGGGCTTGGTTTCTTATGGTTCAATGCTCACCCAGCGCAGGTATTTATGGGAGATGTCGGTGCACTAGCGCTCGGCGCGATGCTAGGTACGATTGCGGTGATGACGAGACAAGAGATAGCCTTTGCTATTATGGGCGGCTTGTTTGTCGCTGAGGCGCTATCAGTCATGCTACAAGTAGGCTCTTACAAACTGCGTAAAAAACGTGTTTTCCGTATGGCACCGCTGCATCATCATTTCGAAGAGATCGGCTGGAAAGAAACACAAGTAGTAGCCAGGTTTTGGATTATCGCTATCATACTTGTTATTCTTGGACTGATGACACTGAAGCTGCGTTAAGACATCAGTTTCAAACCGTATTGTGAATGTACTTATATTGGTGTTCTAAAAGCCATCTCAACCAACATTGAGATGGCTTTTTATCATTCAAGGCACACGAAATTTGTTAAAATGCGAGTCATATTGCTATGACTTTGAGATATCTGTGTCCTTATTTATTTGTCCACTTTGCCAGTCACCACTACAGCCTGCTACAGACACGTGGCGCTGTGATGGTAGTTTGCACCCCAAAAATACCTCGCACCCCTTTGATGTTGCCCGTCAAGGCTACGTCAATCTTCTGCCTGTCCAACAGAAAAATTCCAAAGCACCTGGCGACAGTCAAGCGTCTATCAATGCGCGTAAACGGTTTTTGAACCAAGGGCATTATGCACCGCTGCAGGATCTGATCAGCCAAAAAATGGAAGTGCTGTTATCAAAAAATGAGTCCACAGATGAGCATAATACCAACTCTGTTCATTGGCTCGATATCGGTTGCGGTGAAGGTTATTATACGCAGGCAATGGCACAAATGGGCTCGTCGCTCATAGACACGTTAATAGCCGCTGATATCAGTAAGCCTGCATTGGTTGAGTTGGCTAAAGTGAGCAAAGCGATAGGTCATCTCTGGTATCAACAGAATGAGGATAGTGTTACTAAGCCAACAGCCGTCTATCCACTAGTGACCAGTGCGGCGCATCTACCACTACGCCCTCATAGCATTACCGGTATCAGTAGTATATTTAGCCCCATTTTGCCCGAAGCGTTCGCTAAGGTGTTGGCTGATAATGGCTATCTGATTATTGCTAAACCAGATGTTGGGCATTTGGCGACGTTGCGTGAAGCTTTATTCGATAGTGTGCGTGAACATGATTCTGATAAGTTCCTACAAGAATTGGCGCCATATTTTACGTTGGTTGAGACTCAGCGTGTCAGTACGAAAATGAGTCTATCCGCAGAGGACTTAGCTGATCTGATGACGATGACACCTTATGCGTACCGGGCGCGTAGTGAGAAAAGACAAGCATTGCTGTCAGCGGTAGAAAAAGTGTCATTCAATACAGAAGCAAAATTTGTGGTTTATGTTCTACAAAGGACAGCGTAGTACTGCTCAAAATAGTATGGTGTTATACACTGCACTGCACTGCACTGCACTGCACTACAATGATGTCTTTGATTCTCAAGGTATCAGTATTCTTTTAGCAGCCAGCCACTACCAAAGGCAAAATACTCTCTGAACCAGGCGTTATAGCGAATAGATAGCGGCGTTGGGCTGGCGAGTGCAACAGGCTGCTTGTAGCCCTGATGCTTTGCAATTGCTATAGCACGGATGGTATGAAAATCACTGGTGACAATCGCAATGGGCATGTTTTTATTAATACTATGCTGCGTAAGAATATCCTGACTGTACGCCAAATTTTCCTCAGTGCTGGTGCTTCTGCCTTCTTGATAAATACGATCTAGCGGAATATCGTGCGTGTCCTGCAAGTAAGTTGCCATAATGTTTGCCTCACTGCGCGGCTGCCCCAGACCGATACCGCCACTGGTAACGACCAATGCTTGTGGCTGCTGCTCAATCAGCGTTGCTGCCGTATCCAGACGATTGGCGAGGGTGGCGCTGGGTTTGCCCGCAACGGTACCAGAACCAAGCACGATAATAGCGGCCACGGGCGGTAGCGTTTGTTTGCTACGAGCAATCTGCTGTTGCAATGAGTAAACAAATACCAAAAAGCTCATGAGCCATAACCCAAATATTAACCATAACCCATACCAGATACGACGCAGTACAGGATGTTTGACAAGCACTCTAGCAATCATAGGCGCACCCAGCCCATGACCCAAAAAAACCACACCTATCAGAAAAGGCAGTACCGTGCCAAAATTAACCTTGTCAATGGCTATCAGTGCGATACAGTCGATGATAAGTATGAGTCCAAGTGCTATCAATACAATACGTAATAACCCAAACATAAGTTTTTCCAGTCGGCACTTATAGATCAGTCGCGCTGTCTATATAAGTGTCAAATATTAAGCATTAAACATTGAATGCTACATCCGCCTCTACAGTAATCAAAAGCATCATATATATACTTTTAGGTCTGCCCATCTATTTACTTACACTAGTAGCACAACTGTTTGGCTGTCTACAGTTTAGTGTCTGAATGTGCCAAACAACGGCAACAATCGCAACCTTTCTTCATGTTTCATAAATCTACTTAATACTAGAATCAGTTATCATTTTCTTTGTCGATAGAGCGATGCGACATCGCAATATCTTATTTGATACGTCATAAGGTATCTTTAATTATTATTCATCAATATGAATGAAACTGGGAAAATAAAATGAAAAAGATAATAGTAAGTTCGATTTTAGCCGCTACCGCTTGTTTGTCTATGGTTGGTCAAGCCAACGCGGCACCTGATTACTCAAATTCTCATGCCGCCCAAGTACAGCATCAAAAACATGATGCTAAAACAAAAGCAGATAGTAAACGCAAAGTTGTCAAAAACAAGGCAAAGGTATCACAGCAAAAAGCAAAAATAATGGCTGCCAAACATAAAGCACAAGAAAAGCACCAAGACAAATACCAGAGCAAGTATAGAAATGATAAACAAAGTAAAAATGATTACAGACACCGCTCTTAAAAGTAATATCTGATTATCTAAAAATGACGCCTCAAGTAGGCGTCATTTTTTTTGTAAGGACGAATTAAGCGTTGTTCAAGATAGTGGCTTATTTAACGCTTATGATCATAACTCAACGTTAGACTATGACTCTATATAGACAGTTCAGCAAAAGGTGATAATCATTGAGAGTACTGAAATATGGTATTGATGCATGGAGATATAGTATCGATACATAGCTTTGAGCCATTTGATGGACTGGCGGTCAGAAAATATGTGAGAGAACAGCTACTGTTTTACATCAATGCCACGCTCAGTATCTTCTAGATAACGCATTACTTTGGTGGTTTTTTTGCCCTTTTTACGGTAAGTGCAAATATGATGATGTGTTTTGTATATTGCCCAATATCTTGCTTGAGTTTTCATAAATATAGCTAGTAAGTCTCACTATTAGGTGTTTTAAAATAATATTTGGCGCTAAGCCTTAGAATATAAGTATCTTTCATGAAGAAAAACTCAGTAAGACTTAACGTTTCTTAAAGTTTCTATAAAGTAAAAGTTGATATTATCTAATCAATATAAGAGATTTATTTTTGAATAAATATCAACAATTATGACGTCTAAACAGAGACCATCCCAGATTCTGTGTAACTGCCATTTAGATTAAATGCTTACTGATACGGTCATCAAACATAATCATAAAACGATTCAGAGCAGACGTCCAGTTACGGATTGGCATCGACCACTTTTTAGA
>NZ_JAMYEB010000028.1:0-16530 GCF_033790785.1 Psychrobacter sp. PP-21
CTAAAAAGTGGTCGATGCCAATCCGTAACTGGACGTCTGCTCTGAATCGTTTTATGATTATGTTTGATGACCGTATCAGTAAGCATTTAATCTAAATGGCAGTTACACAGAATCTGGGATGGTCTCGTTTACCGAAACTTGATGTATGTATCTATGAAAATACTCCAATATATAATGGTACACGAATCTTGGCTCTACATTCTCTTTTGGAACAATACGATAAGCTCGCTGATGCAACGCATACTTCCCCTGCGCATAATGGAATACCTTACCTACTCCAGCACCATCTCCAGCAGTAATAATTGCAGTCTCATCAAAATCAAAAGTATTTAACCTTAATGGTTCGCGCCCTCTAGCATAAAAAACGTACTCACCTTCTTCAAGAGCGTCTTGTGTATTGTGACTACCTGTACCTATTACTGCAACTTCTTCCAAGGTCTTCCACTCCACTTCGTCGTCAAACGTCAGCAACTGATCACGATAATAAGCATACTGCTGCTGACGTGCTGTAAGTTCTGCTGTAAGTTCTGCTGTAAGTTCTGCTGTAAGTTCGGTAAATGTGTCTAAAATTCGGACGATTTCGGCTTGGACGTTGAGGGGAGGAATAGGAACTTTTATTTTACGTAAGTTATCGTTATAAAGACGCTTTATAGTTCCACCTTCAGCAACATTCCAGTTCACTATTTGATAAAAGTAGTACAGGTATTTATTTAAAATTTCACTCTCATTATTTTCTATCCAAACAATATTACTATCTTGGAAATATGAATCCTGTCCATCAAATATTACTGTTCGTCCAATTGTGCCGCTTGCAGAAATTAAAACCTCACCAGCTTGGGGGTAACTGTATTTAGTCTTGTACTCCTCAAATAGCTCTCTAGTAATATAAGCATCAGGCTCTTTTCCAAAAGTTCCTATCTTATAAAATGGAACATCTCCCTTACTGGAAGTTTGATGTTTTAAAACTCTTTTACACATACTTACCTTGCCAATATCACCCAAAGCTTCCCACTCAACCTCAACCCCATCAAGTAGCTTCTCCATATAACCTAAGTGACTCATGCCTCAATCTCCGCAACGATTTTATCGATATCAGCACGCAGCTTATCAATCTTAGCAACTGTCATCTTAAGCTCGCTATTTAAAGTTTTAATATCAATAATCTCACGCGTATCTTCTGCCTCTACGTAAGCACTTACCGATAAGTTATAGTCATTTTTAGCAATAGCGCTGTTATCGACACTGGCAGACAAATAATCGGTATCTTCTTTAGTATCAAACAACGTCATGATCTGCTCGATATGCGCATCGGTTAGCACATTGGTATTGGTCTCTGACTTAAACAGCTTACTGGCATCAATAAACTGCGTCTTACCCTCTGTTTTGTGCTTGGATAGCACTAAGATATTAACCGAAATACTGGTTCCAAAGAATAAGTTGGGTGCTAAGGAGATCACCGTCTCGACATAGTTATTATCTACCAAATACTGACGGATCTTTTGTTCAGCACCGCCGCGATAGAATACCCCAGGGAAGCAAACAATAGCGGCGCGGCCCTTACTAGATAAATAGTTCAATGCATGAAGCACAAAAGCAAAGTCCGCCTTTGATTTAGGGGCCAATACACCCGCTGGCGCAAAGCGCTCATCATTAATTAACGTCGGATCATCACTACCAATCCATTTCACTGAATACGGTGGGTTAGAGACAATCGCATCAAAGGGTCTATCCTCCCCAAAATGCGGATCTAGCAGTGTATTACCCAGCTTGATATTAAATTTGTCGTAGTTCACGTTATGTAAAAACATATTCATACGTGCAAGGTTATAGGTGGTGTGGTTAATCTCTTGACCAAAAAAACCCTCTTCAATGATGTGGTTATCAAAGTGCTTTTTAGCTTGCAGCAATAAAGATCCAGAGCCTGCAGCTGGATCGTAGATTTTATTAACCGTCTCTTGTTTGTGCATCGCAATTTGAGCAATCAGTTTAGACACGCTTTGAGGGGTGAAGAACTCACCGCCTGATTTACCCGCATTGGCCGCATAGTTTGAGATCAGATACTCATAAGCATCGCCAAATAGATCAATCTCACTGTCCTCAAACTGATGCAGCTTAAGGCCAGCTACCCCTTTTAGCACCGCCGCTAAACGAGTGTTTTTATCCGCTACTGTATTACCTAATCGGTTACTGGTGGTATCAAAATCAGCAAACAGCCCCTTAATATCAGGCTCAGACGGGTAGCCATTGGCCGAGCTTTCAATCTCTTTAAAAATAGCCGCCAAATCCGTATTCAAGTTTTCATTTCTATGCGCATTATCCGCTACGTTAGCAAACAGCTGACTTGGGTATATGAAATAACCCTTGGTCTTAATCGCATCGTCTTTAATATCAACATTAATCACTTCATCAGGAAGTGCGGCATAATTAACGCTCTCATCACCCGCCTCAATATAACTAGAGAAGTTCTCACTGATAAAGCGGTAGAACAAAGTCCCCAACACATACTGTTTAAAATCCCACCCATCGACTGAACCACGAACCTCGTTTGCAATTTGCCAAATTTGTCGATGCAGTTCCGCACGTTGTTGGGTACTTGTCATGATAAAAAATCCTATAGGAATAATGATGGGGCTAGAAGCCCCTTATGTTTTGTGTAACTTAAATCGTTATTGAGTACGCTTTGATTAAGGGCAATATACCTTAGCACTGCTAACCGTTTTTGGTTCTATTATATGGTGCTGATATAGGAAACAGTGCTTGTTTTGCCATGGGCATTTTCTTTACAGCTTGCTTCTGCGTCTGGCTTAAGAAAACAAGCATCTGATGATACTAGTAAGGTGCACAGCGTTCGACGATATGTGTAATTTTTTGAGTTTTTTATACATATCCTTTTTATAGGTATAGAAAAACGAATTTTTTATACCTATCGCTCAACCAATTTTTCCTCAATCATTTCAGTCAACAACTCAGTCACCGTTTTTCGGCTTTCAAGCGCGTACCGCTTGAGCGCAATGTGTTTATCTTCATCTAAATTAAAATTCACGCGTACCGTCTTTTTGGGACTGTCCGTCACATCTGATAGCGCTAACTGATCCTTAACGTTCTTACTAGGACGACCTGCTGATAAACTCATGACTTACTCCTCACCAAAAAATGTTTGAACCTCACTGACCAATGCGGTTATCTCTTGTATCGCATTGCTATTAGGCGATTCGGTATCAAATACTGTCTTACCAAGGGCAGCACTGTTAGGATAAGCAACACGCTGCATCACTCTGGTCTCTAACACTGGAAGGTTATAATCGAGTAGTGCTGTCGCTACTTCCTTACCTATATTGGTGTTTTGAATAGCACGTGACACGACAAACGCCGCCTTTAGTTTGCCATCCATCATTTCAATACGCTGCTGCACTAAATCAACCAAATCGCTGGTCGCCCAAATATCGTAGGGGCTCGGCTGCACCGGGATCAATATAAAATCTGCGGCTTTAATAGCAGAAATAGCCAGACTAGTAGCTTGCGGCGATCCATCGATCACCACATAATCTTTATCAGAGACGCTTTTTAAATCTTTATCAAGTGTTGGTCTGTCGAGCCCGATCACTGGTACCGGATTGTCTTCATCAACTGCTCTCCAGTCACGCGCACTGCCCTGCTGATCGCTATCTACTA
This sequence comes from Psychrobacter sp. PP-21, assembly GCF_033790785.1. Lineage (NCBI taxonomy): Bacteria > Pseudomonadati > Pseudomonadota > Gammaproteobacteria > Moraxellales > Moraxellaceae > Psychrobacter > Psychrobacter sp. PP-21. Next base: position 3,673 of record NZ_JAMYEB010000028.1, read on the forward strand.
GCAGAACACTATGGCCTTTCAACTGTAAGCCACGAGCCAGATGCGTTGCGATGGTAGTCTTGCCGCTGCCACCTTTTTGATTTAATACCGCGATTACCTTCATAAATACAGATCCCTGTAGCATGCATTGAGTATATAAGTATATAAGTATATAAGTATATAAGTATATAAGTATACCCACTCTCAACTTCGAAAGTGATTGAAAAAAGAAGAGCACCTCACTAATCTATTGTTTTCGACCAAGAATACAATGGAGTTGTGAGATGCCCATAGACGAATTTATCATCAATATCTATTTAATGGTAGAGCAATATTACAAAATAGTCGTCACCAAACCCTTGCGAAGTGCAGGTTACGCGCCAAAGCTAAGTGATCCTGAGGTTATTTGCATGGAGATGGTCGGTGAATTTTTACACCTAGATCAAGACAAACAGATTTGGCAATACTTTACCCAGCATTGGCAAGACTGGTTTCCAGCCATCGGCTCATACCCTAACTTCGCAAAGCACTGCGCCAATCTGTGGCAAGTCAAACAGCAGATACAAGATAACGTCAGTCAAATTGAAGGCCGTGACAACATCCATTTTATGGATGGTTTTCCGATACCCGTCTGTCATTATGGACGCGCTTATCGGCATAAAAACTATCAAGACTTAGCGGCTTTTAGCTACTGTGCGGCTAAGCAAGAGAGATACTATGGCTTTGAGGGACATTTGCTTGTTAACTTATCGGGCATGATTAAAGGCTTTACCTTTGCTCCTGCCAATGTTGATGAAAGAGCGGTTGCCCCAGAAATCACCACTCATATTCATGGGCTACTTGGCGCTGATAAAGGGTATATCAGCCCGAGTCTGACATCGTACTACGACGCTCAAGGAGTAGATTTACAAACGCCACTCAGAGCCAACATGAAAGAGAATAGACCCAAACCTGTGGTAAGACGGCTAATGAAAGCCCGCCGTATCGTTGAAACAGTCATTGGTCAGCTATCAGAACGATTTAATATACAAAGGGTACGAGCAAGAGATTTATGGCATTTGTCTCATCGATTGATTCGTAAGATTCTTTCACACAATCTGTGCTTTGTACTCAACAAAAAACTTGGTAATCCGCCTCTTCAGTTTGAATTGCTTATTTCAAGTTGAGAGCGGGGTATAAGTATATAAGTATATAAGTATATAAGTATATAAGTATATAAGTATATAAGTATATAAGTATATAAGTATATAAGTATAACTAAAAATGTACGTCACATTACTACTAATAGCAATACTTCATAGTAAAAATAGCATCACCTTTTCTAACTAGCGTATATCCATCATGATAGACGTCCTGTATCAAAGACAGCATAACGAACTGCCTACTACCAGGTAAATTACCGCTGTTGAATATCAATTTGAGCTACTAAAAGGAATACGTTAGCCACTCATATTCGTTATAATCTGCTCACCAATCAAAACCACCAATCGTTAATGAGGAAACCACTATGGTGAAGTGTCACTTATCGACCATCATGGGCGAAAGACGCCTTAAAATTGCCGATGTCGCAAGGGATACTGGCATCAATCGTGGCACCATTACTCGCATGTATCATGAAGAAGCCACCCGAGTTGATCTAGATGTCATCGAGTCTTTATGCACGTATCTTAGAATCAATGTTGGTGATTTATATGAAATCATAAATGAGGACAGCAGTGAGTCGCCTGAGTGAACACCTTCGCTCATAAGACATTATAACCTTTAAAAGTATAAAAAGACCTACAGAAGGTTATTTTCTCTTGCAATAGATTAAAATATAGGTATAATTTGACCTGTAGTAAGTCATTTTATCCATTATTTATACACAATAATCTGCAGGAGAATACTAATGAATAACAATCTATCGCGGCTCAACAGCTGCGCTTGGTTTAGTGAACAGACTAAAAATTTAGCCTCTAAGCTGTTATTCAGCTTACAAGTACAGCAAGGCGTACAACTGGCATCATTACTTGGTGTTGACGCTATTCTTTATAATGATGAAGCGATTTATGTCTGGGTGCAACGACAGCTGGATGATGGTCTTATCGTTGACGACTACACTTTAAGCATCCTTGAAACTGCTTTTATAGAGTTGGTCACAGCTTACACTGACCAAGCAGCCTAGTCACTTTAGCTTATATTTACAGACTTCTTGTTTAACAAGAAACAATAACCCTTAAAGCCAGATAAAGTGTCATTATCTGGCTTTTTAATATAGACAAAGATAACGACAATCAAACAAGCCTTTTTTCAGTCTTATATGTTTCAGAAGACGCACTTTTGGGCAATATAGCTCACTATTGCCATACGTCTTTACTCAGTCGGCTTTGCACGCGGCACCCCAGCTATTTTATAATAAACAAAGCCTCTCTCATCTCTCAAAACACTCTTACTGTCTGCTCTAACGCACCAGCTGATTGCATCAGGCTGCTCTTTATTAACATCACAAGCCAAAATAAACTGCGCACTTTGAGCATTATTAAAGGCCTGTTTCCAACCCGTTTCAAGCTCATCGATGCCGCGCTGTAGCTCTGCTTGCTGGTATTTCATCTCTGCAATCTCATCAAAGCTTGGCACATACCAAAATACCAGGGCCACCAAACTTATTATCACAGCCATCGTACCCGCTGCGACAGCGGCTGCAATCCTTTTAATACTCATAGTCTCAATGGACTTATGAATTTTGTCCAAGTCTTTACTAGCTCTACCCTCGACCTGCTCAATCCGCGTTTTGGTGGTGGTCTCAAAGGTCTCAATATCTTCAATAATCTGCTTATGACCAGCTTGGTACTGATTGGTGAATAGGGCTAGATTGTCAGCGCTTGCGCCAAGCTTGTCAGCCACCGCTTGCATGGTACTGATTTGTACCTCTATGCTATCGTTTTTAGCAGTGACGACCGACTCTACAGCCGTATCAATCTGCTGTTTCATATCGGTGATGATGCCCGCTATTTTGTCATCATAACGACGCGGCATCTCATTGTCAGTAAAAGCAGTCACTGCCGCTTGTAGCTGCTTTAACACGAGTTCTTGATACTGGCTCAATGCCTGCGAAGTCGTGCTTGCGCTACTACCTAATTCTTCAATGGCAGAAGACACCTCATTCACCTTGCTATCAATACCGCTAAGCGAACGCTCAAGCCGCCTCGCTACCGCATCATCGGCTCGCTTAATCAGCTCACGCAAGGCCCCAATGACCGGAGTCAATGAAGTCACTAGGTTAACAAGTTGATCGTGTATGTCTTGCTCATTGCTATTGTCTTTATTCATGGGGTACTCATTATTATAATGCCGCCTAAAATGGGCGTGGTGAGGAGTAGCGGCGTGTTTGTGCTTGTTCATGCGCTTGGATGGCGTTCTTCGTTTTTTGCAGGTGATCTGTCACAGTTTGTGTGAGCGTTGCCCCATCTATGGTGATAGCAGGAACGTGCTCAAAGCGCTCATTGATTTTCGTTAACACCTCGACCTTATCTTGATTGTCAGGCAAGCGCTCAAGCTGTTGCCATAGCGTCGTTGCTGCCTTCTGCACCTGCGTTGCAATTTTTTTAGCATCGGTGTCTCGTAAACTTTTTTGTAGTGTCGTAAAGCTGTCAGTGTGTTTTAGAGTAGTGAATATAAATGCTTGTGCGGCAACCGCCTCAGCCGCGTTGATCACTTCGATCGGTGCATCAACGGCCTTAAAATCAAGGGTATTAACGCGGTTACGCACCCGTACCACTAAATTGTCAAATCGATCTCGATATGCTTTGGTCTCATTGATTCGCTGACGCTTAAGAGATGCCTGCTGCCGCCTCTGTTTTAAGGTTTCTCGCCGCCTGATCAAAGCCTCCTCTCGTGCGCGCTCAGCCTCTTTCTTAAGCTTTGCTTGCTCATGCGCTTTGTTGAGCTGATATTGCAGCGCCATAGTACGGCTGCGCCAGTCCTCAAGCCGATCTGCATTCAATTGAGTAGTCTTGGTACTTATGATTTCATCGTATAAATCATCATCTTGCACGATCACCGCCTCACTTTGATCCAGTAAGGCGATACGCTGCTCATAAAACGGTGATAAGCGCTGATAAGTCTTTTTACTGGTATTAATTTGCTGCTTTAACTGTTTGATGTCTTCATTATTGGTGGTCTTAAACGCTTTAACATCAGCGGCCAATGCCGTCAAACGAGTGTCAGCATCCGCGTCTATCTCTACCGCTTTTAACGTACTGAGCGCCTCACGTTCTTTTTCAAGGTACTTAAAGCGCTCAACGTCCAGATCTGCAAATGCAGCAAACTTATGATAAGTATCCATGTTATTGGTGATATCTATCTCTTGTAGATCCGCAAACGCTTGATCCCACTGTAAGGATAAGTCGGATTTTTCAATATCAATCTCATCAAGAGCTTTAAAGCCAGTCGCCAGTTTATTCAGCTTTGCGGCAAAGGGTTTTAGCGTGGCCTTCAACCCTTTGTAGTCAGCAATGACTTCATTATTAAGCGGGATCAGCTTTTCTAGCATCGCTTTATTATTCAGCACTATTTTATCAATCTGTGACAGTTGCTTCTCAAGACTTGTAACGGCGCGGCCTGTTTGTAGGGTATCATCTTGTCTAAACTCCTCAACCAACACTAAAGCCGTCTTTAGTGCCTCACTTTGCTCTTTTGTGCTTATCTGCCTGGCAAGCTCAATCATTTTTTGGCGGGGGTCACTAAAATCCTGTCCCACCTCCTCGGTGAACCGCTGGGTACTCTTAATGTTTTTATCAATGGTAATAATCTGTTTAGACTGGTGCGCTAACTCTTCATGCAGCGCATCAATGGTTGAAAATAAGGCGCTGCGTACCATCTTTTTTTGACTCACAAAGTCGGCTGAGATTGCTAAAAGCTCATCAAGTGCGTGATCATTGGCCGCATCACTATGCGTCTGACTGTTACTTTTAGGGATAGCGGGTTCAAGTTCAACGGCAGGATCTACAAATCGGATATTACTGAGCTCAATTCGCGCAAAGGGTTTACGCTTTTTATAATGTATTGTGACGCCGTTAACCTCTTGTTCATTGCTTTCTAGGTCAATACGTCCCTTGTCGTCGTACTCAATTACTAAACCATTTTTTTCAATGTAAGCATTGATCTCATCAATCGTCTCGTTGTATTCGTGAATCACTGAACGATTGCCTTTGAGAATATCCTTATATAGTGATTTACCCAGTTTCATTTTTGGCAAACGATTGATGCCCAGCTCACGGTAGGATTTCTCACTAATGGTTTTATTCTTAGGCAGTAGCTCATTGGCCATATCCGCCCAAAGGGTGCGTTGATATTTAAGCTCATCGCCGCGTCCGTTTAACCCCTTAGATAACCGCTCCTCCGTTGACCACTGCAACCAATTCTTGCGTGCTGATAAAGCATAACCCTCAACATCCGCTACTATCTCACGGCTTGAGAGTAAAATATGGGCATGAAAGTTACGACTGGTCAGCTCAACCACTTCAACCTCCCCCACATGTTTCTCGTGACTGTGGGGCCGATGAATGGCCACATCGACAAGCACGTTATAGCGATCAGATAAGGTTTGAGCGTAGCGCTCGGCCAGAACTATACGCTGATCCGCGGTGATCCCATCAGGAAACATCACATCAATCTCAGTACCCAATTGCGCGTTTTTACGAGTCTCAATGCGTTCGATATCATTCCAAAAACCCTCACGTGTCACTGCTAGATCCCCAGCAAGAGTTGGCGTTATCAACGCCGTATGCACCACATTTTTCTCAACAACTTGCGTGTATTTAGTACCATCACTGTCCACTAAATTTAAGATTTTGTCTTTAGCTTTACTGGTGTAATCGTGGACGACTCCTGACTGTTCATCAACCAGTTTTGAGCCAGAATTATAAGCCGACTTTGCCACCACGCTATGATTTTTCGCCTTACTAACGGCGCTAACCGACAAATGAAACCCTTTATTATTCATAGCAAAAAAACCGAACATTGAGAGATGATTTTTTGGGGGTTGTAGGGGGTTCGCCCCCTGCCGAACGACGGAGTTTATGTAAAAAAATAGCGCCCCTTGTGGGCCTTTTTTATATAAACTCCTAAGTTCGCTCTTAACAGAGGGTTAAAATACTACTGCGCCCACGAAACGATGTGGTCTTGTGTATTTTACTACCTTGCATCCCTATGTGTACACTGCTAGGATCAACTCTATCATAGTTGGCTAAAAAAAGGATGAGGTAATGTCAGTAATATCAGATGATTTATTCGCAAATAAGATTAAGCAATTACAGGCTCTTAAAAAAGAGATTGATCAGGACAGGCTTGAAGCACATAAAATATTGGGGGAGTGGTTGGCCAACGCATTAGACGATGATGATAATCATGAACTGCAAGCTATTTTTTTAGACGCACACGATAATGAAAAATATGTCCGTTTGAAAAAGCACCGTGAGTTTTTAAAGTCAATTGCTCATAAGATGCAAGGTGAAGCTAAGGAAACACCAAGCAGCTTTACACCACCTAAAAACAGTCAGGACAGTGACCACGGTTCATTGCTTGATATTTATTCATCATCACAGTAGCTACTCGAAATCGCCTAATTGAAGGTACAGCTGGATCGTCTACTAATTAGCGAAAGGTTAGGAGACGGTTATCGGCTGTTTTAAGCGTTTTAAAATGGTTTTAGCTACCATCATATCGGAAAGAGCGTAAAACGCATATAAGAGTATTTTTTATGCGTTTTAGCAATGCTTTAAGATGTGTTTACAGAGGTGTCGATAATGACTATTGAAAATGAAGACGAGTTATCTACAAAAAATGAGACTGATACTGAGAGTATGAAAACAGCGTTGGACAGAATTACAGATGAAGACATTCAAAATATCTTTGACCGTGCTTTTGAAGATCTTCAAAGATCTAAGCTTGATCCGAACCATGCGAACGTGGAATAACATTAAGTAAATGGACAATTGCATTCTGAGCTACTGATCAGTTTTACAAGTGATTGGTCGATCAAATTATCATCTTAAATCCGTCGGTTTTTTGGTTTTTTCCTTATTATTTAAAATAAAAATATATTTTTTACTTTTAAAAACTTTTAAAGACTTTTAGACAGTCTGTAAGCTTTGCTATTAAAGGGTTACGCACTCTATTATGCTACTTTTATCCCGCATTATGCTACTTTTATCCCGCATTATGCTACTTTTATCCCGTTTAAATGCTACTTTTATCCCGCATTATGCTAGTATCTTAAAGTAACTAGCATAATGAGGTTGTCATAATGAATGATGTCGAGCTATACGAAAAAAAATATCCTGAAAAATGGATTGTTATGCAGAATAAAATTACTCAAGCTTTTAGAGAGATGTCTATTGATGAGAAGCGCATCATTATTCTAGCGAGCCCATTGGTTAGGGTTAATAATGCTACTGAAAAAACACCGATAGAGGTTGCGTCTTCTGAATTTGCTAAGCTTAGCGGAATAGATAGAAACTCGGCTTATAAGCAAATGAAATCAGCTAGCAAAAAATTAATGAAGCGTACATTCATTTATGAGGATAAGGATGGTGATGATACAGAGGTTCAATGGCTAATCAGGTCGAAATATGCAGATGGCTATATATCGATGCATTTTACAGATGAGGTAATATACTTACTTCAGGTTTTTGATAAGTTCAACCCTTACACTAAATATTTAAAAGAAGATATCTTAAACCTCAAATTGACTTACTCGTTAGACCTTTACCATCTAGCAAAAAAGTCTGAGGGGAAGGGTGGTTTTTCTATGACTTTAGATCAATATAGGCAAGAACTTGGCACGCCTAAGTCGTATGAGCGCATCAACAATTTGAAAGAGAATGCAGTTGATGGGCCCATAAAAGAAATTAATCAGAAAACCGACATCAAAATCACCTATGAAAACATCAAACGTGGGCGCACAGTTACAGGTTTGACATTCACCGTCAAGGCCAAGCCAACTAAGAAAAAAGGACAGGAGGGCCTAAATCAGAATAATGAGGATAGAGATATCCCACCTCTAACCGTTAAGCAAATTGATCGTTTTGCCCCTTTGTTGGCTAACTACTCACCGTTTGGTAGTTACGCACCATCAGGTAAAAGCACTCAAGAAGTTATTAGTTGGTTACACACTCAATTAAGAGATGAGGCTTTTTTAAAGACCCACAAAAAGCACTTACTGGCGATAGGCTATACGTTCCCTAAGCAGAAATCATAGCAAAGAAAAAAAGAGTAATTGAGCTAGCGTAGCCTATACAAATGGCTTATATTATATGTACATAAATAAGCCAAAAGTGATGTTATGACGACAACTAATTATAATATTAGGCTCGATCAAGAGCTAAAAGAAAATGCTTTTTCGGTATTTGAAAGCTATGGATTAACACCGTCTCAAGCGATCAAATTATTTTTGACCCAAGTGGCGCAAACCAATAAAGTGCCACTATCTTTTGAGTATCAGAAAGTAGCAGCTGTCAGTCAAGATGAATTGCCAATCTATAAAGAGCATACTGATTGAGAGAAAAGATGAGTATTAGATTTGAATGGGATGAACAAAAAAACATCACCAATCAGTGCAAACACCGTTTATCATTTGAGGCAGCTACCCGGGTTTTTTAGATTCTTTATGCCTGCGTCAGCAAGACAGGTATGAAAATGGTGAGGAGCGGTGGCAGGCGCTGGGTACAATAGACGGCATAGCAGTCTTATTAGTAGCCCATACGCAGACAGACATAGATGGTGGCGAGGTTATACGCATTATCTCTGCTAGGCGTGCCACAAAGAGTGAAAGGAGACAGTATGAACAAAGTTAGCTATCACATAGACGAGTTACCGCCACTAACCGCCAAGCAGCAAGCAGATTTAGAGCATTTAGCCACGCTTAGCGATGACGACATTGATCTATCCGACATTCCAGAAGCCACCGACTGGTCAGGTGCTATCCGTGGCAGTATCAGAACGCAAGCGTCCTCTACGGAACCCAGTGTCATCAGCCCAAGCATCCTTGCTAAGTTTAAGGATAGAGCCAAGCAAACAGGTGGTGACTATCAAGAAATGATCAATAATGCGCTAGAAGAGTACTTAACTGATCACTAGCCATAATTTAACGACCATAGCCTCAAGATTACTTGAGGTTTTTTTACATCTTGCATTGTAGTATGTTGTATGTTGTATTATACTATATACATATAATACAACATATCTACTCATACAAAGTTAAGGACAATTATCATGGCCATCACTACCCCACAGATTCATGCCACTGCTGAGCAGCTACAAGAGCAGGGTATTAAGCCTACCCTAGCCGAAGTGCGTAAGGCGCTAGGTGGTGGTTCATTTACGACCATCAGTGAAGCCATGAAGTCTTGGCGTCAGGATAATCAAGAAGAAGAGCAGCTAAGACAGGTTGAGCTGCCAAGTGGCATTGCTGAGCGCTTACAGTCGCTTGGTGCGGATATGTGGCAAACGGCTATTGATATCGCCAATGATCGGTTGGTGAAAGAGCGTGAAGCCCTAGAGAGCATTAAGACCAAGGCACAAGCTGAGACAGACGAGGCGCAAGAGGCGGTTAAGACCCTAGAGAGTGAGCAAGCTGATCTGTTAGGGCAGCTCGATGAGGTCACAGCAACCGCAGAGGCAGCCGCTATCACCGCAGCTCAAGTGACTGCTGAACGTGACACGCTGATACAGACACTCAGTGATACTCAGCACGCGCTTGAGCTTGAACGAGCTAAGACAGATGCAGCCCAAGCTCAACTTGCAGATCTGCGCCATACCCTTGATCAGCAGTCAAAAGAGTTAAATGCCAACCTATCAAAAGTGGCCACGCTTGAAGCCACTGCTAGTAGCGATAAAGCAGAAATTGCACGTCTACAAACAGAACTGACAGTGACTAAGGGTGAGCTAAAGACAGTCACCACTGAACGCAATGAGATAGCGACTGATACGGCAGAAGTCAAAGGAGAGTTAAAGGCCATAGTCGCTGAGCGTAACAAGCTATCAGGACTCAACGATCAGCTGACCCAAACACAGGCTAAGCTTGAAGCTGAGCATAGCGTACTGAATAAGCAGTATAGCGAGCTATCAAGCCATCACCTATCGGAGCAAGAACAAGTGACTCTGTTACAAGATCAACTTAAGAAAGCACAAGATGCTCTGATACTTATTCAAAACAAAGATAATGCTTTGGATGCTGATTAAATAAAAGTATTCGAGGTTTCAGTTTAATTAGAATTTCAAGATAAAGAACAGTTATGAGTGTGAAAGATACTTTGCCCAAGACATAGATCTCGTTCTATTCACACTAAGCTTATGAATCAACCATGACAATATCGACTCACTGAATAAGTGATTGTTGTATATTAACTATTCTAAATTTTTCTCTGGACTCTTATAGTATATAGCCGAGTGGGCTATATACTACTTAAGTTAGCCTAAGTGAATTTATGCTGATTTTGGAGCCTTGAGCAGATTTCAAGGAACACTCACCCTAAAGCGTTTATGAGTAAAAAAATACTCACAAACGCTTTAGTGCATTCCTTGGATTTGATGTGATTAGTCATGCCGACTTCATCGCCCATCGCGTCATCAAGACCGTATCACTGTATCAAGCTACGGTTGTTAAGATTACGGCTGATAGCACCGCCTAGACACGCTCTTAACCGCTACTGTGCTGTCATACGCTAGCAAGGGCCTAAACCCAATATACCGCTACGATATGCACGAGTAACCACTCATTGCGTTGCTCTGATCCTTTGTCTAGTCACCCCTGTAGGGAGCTCACCCTTATGTCAAACGCAGTCGTCGCCGAGGCCTGCCACCCATTTGACGGGTAACAATTACAGAGAGAGCAGCACAAGGAGGTAACGAGCGAACAAGCAGTTTTTAAAATGTATAGTGAATAAGGTTGATATGAAAGCATATTTTGGATAAAATGCACCTACACGGGCATTTAATGCTGTTCAAATAACGCACTGCGTATGCTTATTTGTTCGTTACAGGGTGTTGACGCACACTGTAACCGTTAATTACATTAAAAACTAAATGCCTCTAGGAGTCAACTCCCAGAGGCATTTTTTTGTTTGTCATATAGATTAGGTTTTTAATATCTGATTCTTCGTTAAATTGCTTAGGCTTTTTTTGTCGTCATTTAGCGTAAGCATTTCAATTATTTTGAAGTTAGCAATTAGTACTTAGTACATTCTCACAAGACGTTAAGTTTCTGACAATACTGAGGTAGTTTACTATTAAGACCGCCTTAGTCGTCAGATGCAAGGTTTTACACGCGCTGTTAAGAAGCGGTAAATCATCTTTCTGAGAGAATACGATAATGAAAAGACAAACTTACACTCCTGAGATTAAAGAACGCGCCGTTCGCATGCTGATTGAAGCATTAAACGATTACACCTTTATGTGGTCATGTCATAAAAAGCGCACTAATGAAACTATACTAACCAACATTCAAGACTAAGCTACACATACTAAAGAGCTTGAACATGAGAACAAGAAGCTTACGTAAGCCAGTTAGATTACAGTAAAATCCGCTTTTTTCGCCCAAGGAGAGATAGGACACACAATCAAGTTGTGGCTCAGTTTATTGATAAAAATAAGTGTGTCTACGGTATTAGAGCAATATTGACTGTGCAATATAGAAAATATGCAATAAACTTATTTTCTACCTTTAATAAAATGCAGCAACCTAAACAAGGGTAAATTATGAGTAATTCAGATAACCACAGTCATCAAGCTCCAGACCCTAAAAATATGAATAAAGCTTTTTATATTGGGATTGGTCTAAATTCTGCATTTACGCTCATCGAGTTTATAGTGGGCTATTCAACTAATTCATTAGCTTTAATCGCAGACGCTAGCCACAACTTAAGTGATGTTGCCAGTTTAATAATCTCGTTAATTGGAATGAAATTAGCACAGAAAGCATCTACTACGCTTTATACCTATGGCTACAAAAAAGCTTCTATAATGGCGTCTCTTATTAACGCCATATTGTTAGTTACAATCGTTATAGGTATTGCGTATGAGGCCTTGGGTCGATTTGATACGATACCGGAAGTTGCAGGAAAAGTTATTATTATTACAGCTCTAATAGGTGTATTTATAAATACTGTTTCTGCTTTTGCATTCTACAAAGGTCAAAAAGACGATATTAATATCAAAGGTGCTTTCTTGCATCTAATGGTAGATGCATTGGTCTCTGTAGGTGTCGTTATCTCGGGCATTATTATTTACTATACAAGTTGGAATATCGTTGATCCTCTAGTTAGCTTGATTATTTCAGTCGTTATACTGTTATCGACTTGGGGTCTACTAAAAGAGAGTATCAAGCTTGCTATCGACGGAGTACCTCAAAATGTTGATCTCAGTAAAATCACTGCTATCTTAGAGAGCTATAATTTTATTCAAAACTTTCATCATTTACATATCTGGGCTTTGAGTACCACTGAGAATGCTCTTACAGTTCATATTGTACCGAAGACCGATATAACGTTTGAAGAGACTATTACTATGAAAGAAAACATCAAGGAAGATTTGGCGCATCAGAATATACAACATGCAACTATTGAATTTGGTACTAAGGCAGATGACAATCAAAAATCGCGTGCATTAAATGAAAGTATCAACTAAAAGATGATAGACCGTATATAGCTATCTCTTTTTAAGTATGAGGCGCGTGCCTTATGTCAACATAATTTTTTCAATCAGTTCTTATGTGATCAATAGTTTAAAACTTTTATATTTACGTGCGTTAGGACGTTACCTAGAAAAAATAAAAAACTTACGCTGATTAAATTATTATGATTAAGTTTACTATTACCCTCGTCTTCTAAGTGTGGTTAGACC
>NZ_JAMYEB010000029.1:0-14292 GCF_033790785.1 Psychrobacter sp. PP-21
GCTATCTTTTTAACGGCTTCAGCTTTGAATGCTGCACTATAGGTTCTGATTTTCTTAGTCATGATAAACTCCTCATTGAGTCGTTAGTTTACCAAGTTTGGTTCTACAGTTTTTTCAGCATAGCTCATTACACGGTTGAAGTTAACGCCTTGGCGATTTTCTAAGTCACCTATGCGGTGATGAAGCTACCTGACCGCCCTATTAGTTTTGGCGCAATTTTCTAAGTCACCTATGCGGTGATGAAGATGCAATTTACGTTTAGATGAGCCTTGGCCTTTTTCTAAGTCACCTATGCGGTGATGAAGGGCTTCACGCCTATGCGCTCAAAACCTGAATGTTTCTAAGTCACCTATGCGGTGATGAAGAAAGCCAAGCTACCTGATAATCACTTTGATGTTTTCTAAGTCACCTATGCGGTGATGAAGCAAAACATTACTAAAACAAGCGAGGGTATTATTTTCTAAGTCACCTATGCGGTGATGAAGACGGTTATACGCTAAATACACTGACATCAAAATTTCTAAGTCACCTATGCGGTGATGAAGGATACAGCAACTGAGCTTAAGCGGCTCAATGATTTCTAAGTCACCTATGCGGTGATGAAGAGAAGGTTGCTCGCAAAGGCTGGAATGGTAACTTTCTAAGTCACCTATGCGGTGATGAAGAAGGCAAAGGCTACCGTTGATAGGATGGATAATTTCTAAGTCACCTATGCGGTGATGAAGGCAGGTGTTGCAGCTAACACAGCAGCGTATATTTTCTAAGTCACCTATGCGGTGATGAAGACCAAGCAAGACAACTTAAACATCACCCAGAGTTTCTAAGTCACCTATGCGGTGATGAAGGAGCAAGATTTGCACTATGGGAAAACGTGCTCTTTCTAAGTCACCTATGCGGTGATGAAGGGAGTTGGTGAGTTTAAAAGCACAGTTAATAATTTCTAAGTCACCTATGCGGTGATGAAGTACTGATCCATACCATCGTACCTGCTACTAGCTTTCTAAGTCACCTATGCGGTGATGAAGTTTCACGTTTACGATAATAAATACCACCGTTTTTTCTAAGTCACCTATGCGGTGATGAAGTACAACTATTTGAGGATTATTTAGTGATATATTTTCTAAGTCACCTATGCGGTGATGAAGGCTTTTGCCATGATTTGTAGCTAATCGACTCATTTCTAAGTCACCTATGCGGTGATGAAGTCAGCCCGCTTTGAAGAGTTCGAACAAAAGATTTTCTAAGTCACCTATGCGGTGATGAAGCAATCAACGAAACGATTGGTTATGCTTGGAGTTTTCTAAGTCACCTATGCGGTGATGAAGTCAAGCAGTCACGCGGTAAAGTGCAAATTGATTTTCTAAGTCACCTATGCGGTGATGAAGACAAAGACGGCGCTGCTACTTACACATTTGAATTTCTAAGTCACCTATGCGGTGATGAAGCTTGGTATTATCAATATAGTCGCCCTTATACCTTTCTAAGTCACCTATGCGGTGATGAAGGTCGCGCCTAGCTTGTCGCGCTCAGCTTTTAAGTTTCTAAGTCACCTATGCGGTGATGAAGCGTCGCCCTTTGGCAACTTAGCATCGCCTTTATTTCTAAGTCACCTATGCGGTGATGAAGAGCCATTGCCTGATTTTGCTTTTGCAATGGTCTTTCTAAGTCACCTATGCGGTGATGAAGTTTGTCCATATTGTGCTTGATGCAGTTAGTAATTTCTAAGTCACCTATGCGGTGATGAAGGACCTCGCTAGCGGTTAGGGGTTCGCCTTTATTTTCTAAGTCACCTATGCGGTGATGAAGGACGACAAAGAGTATCAGATGGTCGATGGATTTTTCTAAGTCACCTATGCGGTGATGAAGTTAGCCATTTCATTCTGTCACCTCATCTACAATTTCTAAGTCACCTATGCGGTGATGAAGGATACCACGGCGCAAAATGGCGCTTAGCCCCTTTTTCTAAGTCACCTATGCGGTGATGAAGTCCAACTATACATTACGCTCAACGCCCAATAGTTTCTAAGTCACCTATGCGGTGATGAAGCGCATTTTCCTCACACTTGGCATCATATTCAGTTTCTAAGTCACCTATGCGGTGATGAAGTGGGTTTTTATTCGACAAAGATGACAATCAATTTTCTAAGTCACCTATGCGGTGATGAAGAGTAGCGCCGCGCCTGGTGCGGCGTACTTCATTTTCTAAGTCACCTATGCGGTGATGAAGGAAGCAATGGCAAGGCTAGAGAAGGGTACAGCTTTCTAAGTCACCTATGCGGTGATGAAGTCCAATACATAAATTAGCCACTCTTAATGAGTTTTCTAAGTCACCTATGCGGTGATGAAGAACATTCTGCAAAACCGTCTTTAATCATGGATTTTCTAAGTCACCTATGCGGTGATGAAGGCAATACGTTTAGAGTATGGTCATTTTAACAATTTCTAAGTCACCTATGCGGTGATGAAGTATTCTTTGACCGCATCATGTCACGTATCTATTTTCTAAGTCACCTATGCGGTGATGAAGTCAGTCAGTGCAGCCGCGACCTTATTTAAGATTTTCTAAGTCACCTATGCGGTGATGAAGTATCTCACGGCTTACACGGCTTGCGTTTGATCTTTCTAAGTCACCTATGCGGTGATGAAGCAAGTATGCGCCCGTGTTGGTGGTGACCTTGATTTCTAAGTCACCTATGCGGTGATGAAGCGTTCATAATGAACTCCTAGTTGTTTTTTCGAGTTTCTAAGTCACCTATGCGGTGATGAAGAATCGATGTTCCAGCGGTACTTTTTGATATATTTTCTAAGTCACCTATGCGGTGATGAAGCGTGATTTGATTAACTTGGCGCAATGATTGTTTTTCTAAGTCACCTATGCGGTGATGAAGATAGCGTATCAGAACCAAGTTATGACCAGAACTTTCTAAGTCACCTATGCGGTGATGAAGTTAAAAACTGAGAAAACAGCTAATAAATTGATTTTCTAAGTCACCTATGCGGTGATGAAGAATGATGATAAAGACGCTACTTTTAAGCAACTTTTCTAAGTCACCTATGCGGTGATGAAGCTCGTTTTCGACCCAGCCAAACGTGTTGAAGTTTTCTAAGTCACCTATGCGGTGATGAAGTTACGCAGCGTGAAGATTTACCGCAACTGTTTTTTCTAAGTCACCTATGCGGTGATGAAGCTTATTTAAAGCCATTTTATAGCTTGGGCTTTTTTCTAAGTCACCTATGCGGTGATGAAGGTCTTAGTTTTTTCAAGACTGAATCTAGTTTTTTTCTAAGTCACCTATGCGGTGATGAAGGCCATTGGTGGTTCATAGTCCGACCTCCGACTTTTCTAAGTCACCTATGCGGTGATGAAGATATATATGACGCTATTACGCTATACAAAGATTTTCTAAGTCACCTATGCGGTGATGAAGAGCCATTGCCTGATTTAGCCTTTGCAATGGTCTTTCTAAGTCACCTATGCGGTGATGAAGTTTGCTGCGGTTGATGCGAATGGTTACTTGATTTTCTAAGTCACCTATGCGGTGATGAAGGCTGCACCTAGGTCGATTGGTTGATATTGATTTTTCTAAGTCACCTATGCGGTGATGAAGGACTTGTCATCATTTTTCTCTAGCACCGTATTTTTCTAAGTCACCTATGCGGTGATGAAGAGCAAGGAGCTGACAGGTAGTGATTTGTGCAGTTTCTAAGTCACCTATGCGGTGATGAAGGACCTGCACCTAAGTGCTATCGGTGGTCAATCTTTCTAAGTCACCTATGCGGTGATGAAGAACAACAAAGGGGAACCGCTAACCCAATCGGATTTCTAAGTCACCTATGCGGTGATGAAGGGCTAATACGATGACGCGCATAGCTAGATGGTTTTCTAAGTCACCTATGCGGTGATGAAGAGATTAACGGTGGTGGTCAACAAAACAATCAATTTCTAAGTCACCTATGCGGTGATGAAGACATAGCACCAAGCGTATGACTGTCAGCGTCATTTCTAAGTCACCTATGCGGTGATGAAGATTATGCGGTGGCACGGCCATGTGAGCTTTGATTTCTAAGTCACCTATGCGGTGATGAAGCATCGTTATAGCCAAGCAAGCTATGCGGAGTATTTCTAAGTCACCTATGCGGTGATGAAGGCTAGTAGCTCCTGTCTTTGTTCGTTGCTGATTTTCTAAGTCACCTATGCGGTGATGAAGGTGCAAGAGGCTAGCTTTCAGATGGGTTACAATTTCTAAGTCACCTATGCGGTGATGAAGTTACAAATAGCTACTGTATATTTCGACAGAGTTTTCTAAGTCACCTATGCGGTGATGAAGGACGAATACGTGCAGTCTGAGCAGTATCAAACTTTCTAAGTCACCTATGCGGTGATGAAGCCTTGTCCTCAATCGCCACATAACGCAATCTATTTCTAAGTCACCTATGCGGTGATGAAGTGGCTAATTTTTATCACGTTTGGCGCTCTTATTTTCTAAGTCACCTATGCGGTGATGAAGTAAACGAGCTGAGGCTCACTAAACAAGGAATGTTTCTAAGTCACCTATGCGGTGATGAAGAGTATTGCGACCAGATGGTATCAGACGGTCAATTTCTAAGTCACCTATGCGGTGATGAAGAGATTAAGTTTGATGCTAGTTATCACGAAGATTTTCTAAGTCACCTATGCGGTGATGAAGGCGACAGTCGTTAATGCCGAATTAACCAATAATTTCTAAGTCACCTATGCGGTGATGAAGCATATTTTTATGCTGCGACACCAAAGTATTTTTTTCTAAGTCACCTATGCGGTGATGAAGCATTTGCTGCATGGACGATGTAATCTGATAGCTTTCTAAGTCACCTATGCGGTGATGAAGGGTTATCTAGCGGTGATACGAAGTGGGTACAATTTCTAAGTCACCTATGCGGTGATGAAGAGGAATTATACCTCAAAAAAGTAAGTTATATGAAAGCGTAGAGGGCAAAAACCCTTGTTTTACCCTCCGTTTTTCGCTTTGATATAACTGTTTGATTTTTATGTGTATTTTTAAATAGCGCAAAAAAAGGGTTTTTATTCCCAATTTTTGGGTAATTCGTCATTACCATCAATTCAGATCACCAATGCGGAACGGTGACGCTATTTCTCATACCATTCATGCCATATACATTAAACAATCCTGATTTTGGCTCGCTACAAGATCGTTGTAAGACCTGTAAGCGGTAATCGCTATCATTGGTTTGACTGTGCATTTGAATAAAAGGCAATGGCATCTCAGGTTTGCGTTTTACGACAGTTATCATTGCTTCCTCATAAGTAATCGATAGCTTTTTCGCCAATGTTTGCGCCTGCACTTCTACAGGCTTAAAACGATAACGGTGTACGCTGACAGGGCTCGTTACTTTATCCTTAGGTACTTCTTTTACAGCTTTAATATGCACATAGTCGGTTAGCCTTGAGAGCCAATCGTCCAAATTTAAGGTTTCTAAATCTTGCTGACTGGGCGCAAAGACACGCAGCTTTAACCCAAGCTTGGACGATTTGCCTTTTTTATCATAATGATAATCAGGGAAGCTGACACCGATAGATTCGATACCATGCTTACTCTTTAGCTCAGCAAGCGCAATATGTATCTGATTGAACAGCTTACGCCAAATAAAGTAAGGTGCGATATCAGGGTCGGGGATGATGGTAAGCTCGCAGTAATGGGTCATGTGACTCATAAATTACTCCTTGCCACTGGCACCGAACACACCGCCACGGATAAGCACACCTATCACATAATGCTGCTGCTCAGCACTTGGCGCATCACCTTTGAGTACCCAGTTATCGAACAAGGTATAAAAATCCATTTTAGCTTTGGGTTGGCGGAACGCTGTACCTAGTGTGGTCACCGCGCCATAAGGTTCGATAGCGATAGGAAACTGGGCATCTGGATACCAAGTATCGATAGTACGAATAGCATTACTGATCTTTTGAGAATGCATACCTGCATTGTCTTCCGCGCCTTTTTTATCACTAACACGGTAGAGTACCTTGCTTTTTTTGCTACCTGTATCGAGGATCAGCTCTTGTGATGGGTATACCTCTTGACCATAGCCGATGACGGCATATGCTTCTACATATAGGATAGTAAATGCACTACCGTTTAATCCTGATTTGATCCACTCTGCTACTTGCTTAATAGTAGCATCATCATTCTCAAAACTTTTCAGATTATAAGTTTTTGCATCATCAATAGTCTGTGTTTGTTCATTGTATTTCACAGTCACTTTTATACTTTCAGTGCCCACGCGGTTGCGCCATAACCAACGGGCATTTAACACATTAATCGCATAGCGAAGTGCCAATTCATCCAGTCCTTGGTTATCAATATAGTCAGTAACGACTTGCTCTAGTGCTTGTTGATAGTCTTGGTTATTACAAACATTTGGCTTGCCTGTAAAAGGCAACACTTTTAGGCTAAAACGCGCGATTAAGGTATCGTTGTTTTCATCTAGTGATGCTGAATCCACCTTTTGTAAGTTGGCTTTTTCAGTTTCCGCATCGAGCTTGGCAGGATCATTGGTTATGGCGTTTTTTAAGCGATTGCTGATGGTACCGCGCACAGATTTTTCTTTGATAACCACAGGGGATCGAGCGCTGTTGTCACCGCCTTGGCTGTCCATTTGCCACAAATAAGCGTCAGACACATCAAGATTGCGTTCAAAGGCAAGAACAGAGGCGGTTTTTAGGGCAGTTTTTGACATAATATTCTCCGTGAGATAAAAATAATGAACCGTTAATTGAAAGTATTTAAAACGTTAAAAATAGCGTTAAGTATCATGCTGCTGAGTAGCTAGATATAGCGATTCATCAGCGCCGTGGTGGTAGCGCCAAAACGCATTAGCAATGTCGTTTTCACCACCGACACTGTTCAAACGCTGCGGATAGACCCATTTACCAAGACTATAAATCGCTTCGACATATTGACTGGGGTATTCAGGGTTTCGCACGTTTTGCATAGTGCCAGCTTCAAAAAGCTCAGAGATACCTTGATAGCCGATCGGCATTGGTACGAGCCAGCCGTGGCCTGTTTTACGCGTCATACGTGACCATTTGGTATCGCCATTTTTCTGGGCTTCAGGAATATGATGCAATGCGCAAACGTCTATCAACGCATCGAGTGGTGTCGCGTCTGGATTGTCGGCTTTTACCTCATCAATAATGTGGGCAAAGTCGCTTTGGGCGTCCATCAATACAAAAGCAGGTAGCAGATGTGGTATCACAGCGCTGATATCGCTACTGTCAAAAAATTGTACAGGCTCAAACCGTGCCAGTCCGCGTACGCTACCACCTGCCATGCGCTGCTGTTGAATCCATTGCTCGGTTTTTTGCATAGCAGTAGCTTGCAGCTCAGGCGTGAGTTTGGACTCTGCCAGCACTTCAACCACAAAAGTCATATTCAGGCGGCATTTGCCTTCTTCAATGATGGAGGCGGTTTTGCCGTCTTTTTTAATCGGATTACGCGTCTGATTAAAGGTATAATTATTATAAGAATTGGGACGATACATTTGCGGTTGACAGTCATGACAGGCAAGCAGCACGCCGCCTAAAGATACATCTGATAGCTCATCATCTTGTGCCATTTTGCGCGACATGGCATGAAAGCTACCCAAAAATCCCGTTATCGCAGGAAATCCGTAAGTGATAGGGCTTGAAATAGTATTTGCCGCATCAATCACCACTTTTTTAATCAGTAAATAGCCAACCACGCCAAGGTCATCATCATCGTCTATACGGCTCATAAAAACACTCCTTTGCCTGCGCGCTCATAGCGCTTTTTCATATCCTCAATCTCCCGCTCCCAGTCCAAATGCTCAGCGTCACCAAAATCATTAGCAATGGTTTTAAATTCAGTTTGCATCAAGGTGTTCAGCCAGCGTGCAAAGCTATGCACAATATCGCGATGCCAATCGTCTTCTTGCTCACGCTCAGCCTTAAAGTCCTCTTCACCTTCAAGATCAGCGCGTTTGGGATCTAGCCATAGCTTTTGGCTGTGATCAAGCTCATAATCCTTTGACCAGCCAGCTGGCATATTCGTGCGGATATCTTCGGCAGTTGCAAATACTTGATACAGCACCTCATCAATCGCCCGTTTGCGCGCCTCTCTGACATCAACGATATTGCGCGTATTTTTTATAGCTTTAAAAATGCTTTGAATGGCTTCGCGTGCGTTATATTCCATCGCCATACTAAAAATACTATTGGCAAATTTGGATAATTTAAAAGTGCGCTCTTGCTTGATGATGGGCGGTAATGAGGGCAGGAGGTAGTTTTTACCTCTTTGGCTACTCATATGTCTGCTGACACCTTGAGGATTACTACCGCCAATCGTAACAGTAGCGATATCTGATAATGTGACATAAGGCATTTTTTCAGCATTAACTAAAAAACGGTTTTTTCTAGCTGTTTTTACTGCATCTGAATACTTTATTTCTTGAACTTTCTCGTAAACTAAATTTGTTAAAGAAGAAGGGTAAAGAGGAACGATGCAAATATAAAAGTCACTGTCTTGATCAACAGCCCATAGCATTTGCTTGTTATATTCGCTAGTACAAGGTTTTGTTAGCTCACCTGTTAATAAGTTTCTAAAGATATGAAAATACTTTTCAGACTCTTCTTTATTTTTTGCAAGACTATGCTTAAAGTGAACATTATCTTCTATAATGTAGTCCATGATTTTCTTATCTTTACTCACATTGAAATCAAAAAATGAAAACAAGGGTAAAGCTGCTGCGTTACCGCTAGCGTCGATTTTAGGATTAAACAACGATTGATGACCTATAATTCCTTTAGGTAAGTTGTTATTCATCTCAAAATTAACGTTGTCACCTTTTGAGCTAGAGTGAACACCTTTTGAGATGTGCGTCCCAAAATTAAGCTGTTTTGCCATACGGTTTGCCGCATCAGGGATCCAAGTAGCGACGCTGTATTTTTTTTGTATTTCAGCAAGGGTGGCTTGTAGCTCAGCTACCTTTTTTTCATCACCACTCTCAATGGCTTTAGCGAGCTGTTTTTGCTGCGTTTCGGTTTTTTTATCATATAAGCTGGTTAGCGCAGCTCTTACTGCACCGCTTGCCAGCTCTGGGGACAGTTCAGTCAAAATTTAGCTCCTTATATATTGCACAAATGTTAGTATTTTTAGACATTAAAGCATGAAACTAGATATTAGTAAACCATG
This sequence comes from Psychrobacter sp. PP-21, assembly GCF_033790785.1. NCBI lineage: Bacteria > Pseudomonadati > Pseudomonadota > Gammaproteobacteria > Moraxellales > Moraxellaceae > Psychrobacter > Psychrobacter sp. PP-21. The sequence goes on from NZ_JAMYEB010000029.1 coordinate 9,213, forward strand.
TTATAACTTGTATTATTAACAATGAGGTAGTAGATTATTTTATAAGAACACTCTGCTATAATTTACCTTCATCGTATAGGTGACTTAGAAAAGTCAACACCTGATAAGCAATATCGTAAACATTACCTTCATCGCATAGGTGACTTAGAAAATGTTATAACTGGTATTATCTTTCCCCACCGCATAGGTGGCTTGTATCAAAAGCACGGTTCGCGCCGTGCTTTTTTATGTCTATCTAAATGATCTATTGCCGCATAAAACCAAAAAACTCATGGAACGCCCAGCCTTTGCTGTTGCTAGATTTAATACTATCAAGTGATACCGATGAATAAGTAATGGCAAGTGAGCGCAGGCTTTTATCTGGCTGCGCGATTTGCATGTTTTGTAACGCCTCATTTAACGGGCTAGTCAGCCATGGTTTGACTTGCGGATGTTCAAAGTCAAAGGACAACGGGTAAATGGTTTGGTTTTGTGTGCTGGATTTGGCAAGTCCTTTTTCAAAAACGTCTTCGCTGTGATAAACATCAAACCCCAATGATGGAATCTCGGTATCCTCGTCATCATGTACCATGCGCGGTATGAGTAGCCAGTCGTCTTGTGGCGTCCCTGCTCTAAAGGGGCTAATTTGCTGTAGATAAGTATAAGTACGGTTGGCAGTGGCTTTACTGTCCCAATAGGCGTTGATATAGTTGAGTTTGGGGTTGTTTAACAAGTGGTGCATAACGCTATGCTCAAGGTCGCTCAACGTTTCTATTTTTGCATGTTTGGGTGCTTGGATTCTGGCTCTCGCGTCAACTTGGGCAAGTTGCTCTTGCGGCATGATTTGAGATAAATCATAGCTTGGCGGCTTAAACTGGGTGGTTTCAAATCCTGGGTGGGTAAAGATAGGGCGCTTGGCATTTGGGTATTTAAAATAGCGCAGATTGTATTGTAGCAACAGCATGTTGGATGTATCGGCGACTTTGTCAGGACGATGCCGCCAGACGCGCCCTGCCAGCTGAATGATAGAGCGCATGGATGAGGGTTCTACAATAGCCCAATCATAATCGTGGTCACGTCCGACTTCGGCAACAGGGGTTGCAAGTACTATAAAAATATGATTTTTGGCAGCATTATCGGTAATGGTTTGTTCAATTTCAGAATGGTCAAAAATGCTGACTTTACTATTGCTACGGTCTAAAATTCTATCGAGCTTATTTTCTAAAGCATTACGGAGTAGCAACAGCTGCTTGGCGTGATAGCAGGTCACATGTATGATTGTATTTGCAGGTACCGTTATGCCATTTGCTTGCAATAACTGCATGGCAATATGAGTAATGTTGCTGATATTGGCAACGCGAATGAGTCCAATGCTTGCCCGCACATCTTTATCAGCTTGAAGCTTATTATCAGATACTTCATGATACTTATAGTGCAGGCCTATGGCAGCATCAACCAATGTTTGCGCCAAAGCATTATAAAATTGGGGTGCTTTATCCTTAGTGTATTGAGCTGAAAAGGGTAGAATGTCGGCTTGACGTCTAATAGGTTGCTTGGCTAAATAGCTGGCACGCTTATCACAAAACTGCTCATGTCTGTTTTGAAAGTCGCTAATTTCACTGCACTGTTCAGACATCATTGCTTTGGGTTGTTCATCGAACCATGCGCAAACCACTTTTGGCGTAGGCTTATTTTGACTTTGATTAAATAGTTTACGTCCTTCCATATAGGCTTCAAATAGTCCTGTGACCAAATCAGGGGTCAAGGTCGCAGACGAAAGTAGGACTCGCGTACCAAACAGACCCGCAAGATGCACCAAACGCGACAGCGCAGGCAAGTCGGCTTGATCAAAGTCATCAGGCTCATCCAGTATCAAGTCACTACTAAGCAATCTCAGCATAGGGGCAATGTATTTGCCTCCGCGTTTGCATTCACTGGCTTGGATAATATGATCGACCGTACAGGTGACGATAGGGGCAAAAATTAAATCGCGCGCTTTAGGGCTAGCAATGACAGTATCGAGATTGAGTGCTTCATAGTCCTGATAATCAATTTCGCTATCGACGATCTCATCTAACAAATCCTCACTGGACTCACTACCAAAGGTTTCAGATTCGTTATCGGGCTCATTGTCTTTTTTATATTCGCCGATAATGTCGGTAAACGCTTCACTCTTGTTATCGTATGCCAGCTCAAACAGTTTTTTGTTGGCGCTACCACCGACTAGTATTGCCAGTTTATCGCCTTCTAACTTTAAGTTTTTGCGAAAGCTCAGGCCTGTTTGTAGCGTTAAAATGCGTAGGCCTAGGGCAATGGTAAAACGTGCACCTTTTTTTGGATCAGCTAGGGCGTACATGATACGTGCATTACCAATAGTTTTGCCTGCACCTGTCGATGCCATATTGACACCGAAGAACCCGTGCTCGCGTGTGGCTTCTTGCAAGCCATAAGTCATCTTAAAGGCTTGATTTTGCCATTTAAAACGCTCTATTCCAGTTGGTTTGGCTAATGGATCATGGTTACATAAGCGGGGCATTTCGCTTGCAATAATAGGTAGGACACGGCAAAAGTGCGCGGTGAATGCTCCAACACCTAATAAATGCTCCTCTAATGATTGTTTGACAGTATGAGTCTTGGCGGTGCGGTCGGTATTGGCGGCTAAGTTTTTAAAACTACTATCTACTTTGAGACAGCGATTATCGTCCTCTTTAAGACTAGAGTAATTGTGATCACCTACCATTAAGCACAGACGTGATAAATGTAGTAAGAATGGGTCGCTGATGGCTTTTTTAGACTCAAGCGCTTGCTGGCTTATTTGCAATAGTGCAGGATCATTTAAAGCTTTTTTAGACCAACGCTTGAGGTTCTTTTGCCACACTAGACTGTTTATCACCAATTGCTCAAACTGCCAAAAGTTTTTTAGTTGAGCGCCAGTCATCCCGCCTTCTTTAACTGATAGCAAGGATTTAGGGTTTTTTACCCAGTACTCAAAAGCTGTTAGGTTTTTATAGAACCCTTGTAAATCTTGCTTATAGGGCGGCTTTTCACGAGAATTTATAAGCTGCGCTCTTTGAATAGCCGTAAACGAGTAAAATACTTTATCAGCTGGTGGCAGGCGGTGGTGGGTGACAATCAGCCAAGCGACCCACTGGGCCAGTGGTGGCATCCCTTGTATATCAACGGTATTTTGATTCGTATTATCCAGCAGTTTCTCTATATCGTGGGTTTCTAACCACTTATCTAATTGCAGCAAACGGTTAAGCCATGCCTCATCAGTGGGGCAATCCGCTATCATCAGTTCAAACAGCTTTAATGATATCCATTCATGCCGATAAGAATCACCCTGTTTACTACCAACCATGAGCTTTTTTTGAAAGCCAATGGTGGATTTACCAATATCATGGAGCAAAGCGGCAATTGTCGCGATAATTTGGATGCTACTGGCATAGACCCAATCATTTTCCCATTCACTATGTAGGATGTTTCGTTTGGTACGGTTTACAGGCACCACGCCAACCTCATTAAACTTACGCTTATTGCCCACCACCCATACCAGTTCGGTCAGCTGGCGTGTCTTATTGCGATGACAGCTTACCGCCGTCGACTTTGTTGCTGACTGACGTAATAATTGCTTAACCGTTTTGAGACCTTCCTCAGTAATCGCCGTTTGCCAAACATTGTTACCGATACGGTTGGCGAAAGCGTCCAAAATACGCCTAGTGCGCCCTAGAGCCTTTTTTTTACATTGCGAGACAAAGATGACAATCATTTATGCCTCCCAATTTTTAGTCATAGCAATCTGCTTGACGACTTCAAACTGATAATCCAGTGCCTTATGCTTAGTAAACATATTCAGGCATTCTTGACGAAACTCCTGTTCACTCATGTTTTCGCTGGCACAGATAAAGGCGAGCGGTAACACTAAAGCGTCTTTGATAATATCGGCAATGTCGAACACCAATGCCCCGCGACGAGTCTTACCATGCATCACCGCAAAGCCGTGTGGAATACCGAGCGTCCAAGCCGTCGTTGCTCCAAGCCCATAAGCCAAGTAGTTACCGTGATTTAAGAAGCCATTGGCTTTATCGATACCGTCATGCTCACGAGTAAAGCCATCATAGCCTGTATTCTTTGCCGCTAGCTTGTATAGCTGCTTAGTCAAGCGAGCCTCAAGCTGGAGCAAATGCATAACCTCCGTCTGCTTATCGACTTGCCGAATATTATCCTTAAGCAGTTTTTGTACTGCATCGATATTGCTGTTAAAACCCCAGCGCTTAAAATCACTGTCTTTATTCCAAACCGTTTGTAGGTAAGCAAGGCGAGCAAGTTGCAAATGTTTAGCTGCTGCTAGACGCTTGTCATCATCCCACCACCAGCTCATCCAGCCTTGAATGTATTCAGTGGGACGGTATTCGCTTTGCGGTGTCATCCACTCGACATAAACTTCCCGTTCTGCGCCCATGAATAATGGCGAACCGCCACCACCGCAAAAACCGACTAAGACGCCAGCTTGTGAGAGTAGGCGCATCGCCGCTTGGGTGATCGATGTGCCTGTACCGAGAAGTATGGAAGTAGTATTGGCGATAGGGATGTTGTAATAAAGATTGGCTTTGTCATCCTCAGTGAGATACAAGACGCGGCCGTCTTTTTGCATAACGCGGCAGTGCGAGAGGTAATAGATATTGGCACGTTTGGAATGTAAGATGGTTTTAAGATCAGAGGAGGCAAAACTGTTATCAGTATAAGCATTAGTAGGTTTCGCCATTATCGTTCCGTCTATTAACAGTGAAAAAAATTTGAATATGAATTCACTTTAACGAAACTTTGTTTGTAAAACAACAGGTAGGGTTTTTAATACGACAACAAATGTCGTTAAAGATTTAAAAGGCAATAAAAAACCAGACAACCTAAGTTGTCTGGCAATAAATTATTTCTAAAAACCTATCTATCTACAATAAGCTGTCCACCAGAAAAGGGGAGTTTCCTAAAAACTGTGTAACTGCTTATAATCCATTAACAGGAGAATAAGCAATGACGACTCAATCTGACATTAAAAAACTAGCCGAGCAAATGGCTGGTAGCATGAACAGCTTCGATGACA
>NZ_JAMYEB010000030.1:0-12320 GCF_033790785.1 Psychrobacter sp. PP-21
AGGACTGGTTATATCACTACAATCACGAGCGCCCGAATATGGGCAATGGCGGCTTTACGCCAATACAGAAACTAAACCACGCAGCTTAATTCTATTTGATAAGTGTCTTATGGTTGGGATGATTACCCTGTTAAAGATGCTGCCGTTCGTGAACTTTATGAAGAGACAAGCATTGTATCAAAAGCCTTTAAGACATTTAACGCTGTAGACGCGTTTGACTTTGATAGTAGTGGTAAGCTTCGTCACCATTTTGTTCTTGTAGCCGTACTTTGTATTTGGGTTTCTGGTGATCCTCTAGCAGGTGATGACGCCCTAGAAGCTAGATTTTTCGATATTGAAGATTTGATCAATGCAGATTTAGCCCTTAGCTTAGATGTTAAAGAAATAGCATTACAAGCAGCTGAGTTACTCTAAAAAGTAAGAAAGTTCGATATTCTATACCCCAGGGGGAGGGTGTAAATAATTCTGTGTAAATAAAACTGTATTTACACAGAATTATTTACACCCTCCCAGTAACAGCCGATGTAGCCTTACGTTTGCACGATGCTTTAGGTATTAGTGCTGATTTACTCATGCGCGTTCAATCAAAGTACTCTCTTTGGATCGAATCGCAAAAACAACGTCCACAAATTCAGCCATTTTTTGCGAGTTGTTAGTGGTTTGACCCACTAACAACTAACACGTTGGCTATTCATTGAGTAAATCCTAAACTCAACTAATTCTTTTATTTATCAGGCAACCATTTTTCGACATTCGACGGCACATTCACGGCAAGCATCAGCACATTGCTGGCAGTATTGATGCTCATGTTGGCTACATTCATCTGCACAGTATTCACAAGCCTTGGCACAAAGCTCACAAATTTCTTTCATAAAAGGAGATTCTGTTTGCTGCATACGAGCACAGAGCTGACAAATATCTGCACAATCTAGACAACGCTGAATACATTCTCGCATCATCTCCAGATTTTCTTCTTTTAGACAGGCATTTGCACAACTGGCACAGGTAAGGTAACAGCTCATACATGCCTTTGCGCAATCTGAAAATTGGATATCGTTCATCATACTTACCTAAAGTCAATTGATTTAGGAAAATGCTAATCAAAAAAAAGATATACACTAGGACGATTATGTAAGGGAAAGTAAAATAGTCATAGATTTTGTTAAATGGTTTTAGGAGAGTGTAAATGCAGTGTCGATGAAGGACTGCATGAGCTGCTTTTGAAAGTCTTTGATGTCATCGAAGCTTTTCATGCTGCTGGCCATTTGCTCAGCCAGTTTCTTGATGTCAGATTGGTTAGTCATTGCTTATTCTCCTGTTAGTGGATTATAAGCAGTTACACAAAGTTTGGGAAACTCTCATGGAAAATTGCCTTTTGAGTTTGAAGCAATGTACAATGATAAGATTAACCCGTTAGGTCAGGTGGCCTAACTTAAATAAAAAGTCTCCGACAAACCCGGTACGGTTCAGATGATGCGTTCTACTACATGGATTACAGTCTTGGTTGGATTGTTCATGTTCCAAAGCTTTTGGAATGTGGCGGCGGCCTTTTGTGTCCATGAACAACAGCCTCAATCACAGCAGAGTTATCATTTTGGTCATCACCAAAATACCTTGTGTGCCAGCGATAGTCGTCAACACGATCATAATGGACAGTCAGAAAACATAAAAACATTCAGTAGCGATTTAGAAATCGGTGAAGATCATCAAGATCATCTACCATCGATGATGCATTTGATTGTACAAAATGAAAAAGTAGATGTGTTTCATCCAAGCTCTGAAGTTAAAGTGAATCCACAATTTCATTGGAAAAACAGCTATCAGGCTCCTGACCTGTTTCAACAAAGCCTACCTCCCGAATTTTCCCCGCTCATGGTGGGGTAGCCTAAAACATTCCCACCACTTTTATTATTTAAATAAGTGGGAAAAATCATGTCTTCACAATCAATTATACTCTTGCGTCATAGCTTGGTTGCTTGTATATGTGCAGCGGCTATGCAATATAGCTATGCTGAAAACGTTACCAGCTTTGAATCCGCTTTAGCAAAAGTACAAAGTTACCAGACTCAAGACAAGCCGTGGCAACAAGTTCAGCAAATATCTGAATTGAATATTCAGCAAAGTCGGTTATGGCAGAATCCAAGTATAAGTTTAGAACAGTCTGGCTTTGGCTCAGGTCAAGAACAGGAATTCAATGTTGGCGTTAGTCAACCTCTAGATCTATTTGGTCAGCGTAAGCTGAACCGGGTGATTGCCAATACCTCGAATCAACAAATCCAATTGCAACAGCAATTATGGAAGGCACAAAGCCAACTGATTGTTAAATTTGCATGGTCGCAATTTGCACTTGCTGAGGTTGAGCAGTCTGCTTATTCAGTACAGTTAAAAACAAGTAAAGTCAATCTGGACAGTGCCCAGAAACGCTATCAGGCAGGCAGTATTGCCCTGGTTGATTTTGAGCGTGCCCAAATTGAAGCGCTAGAAATCCAACGACTTTATGAGCAAGCGATGCTGAATAAACAAGCTGCCGGTCGTCAGCTGTCTAATTTGTGGGGGGGAGAAACATCTTCACATCTTCAATTGAATAAAACCGCTATCCCTTGGCCAGAGCAAAGTCTCCAAACTGTGCAACGGTATATTGCTGAAGGGTGGCTAGAAAAATTCTATGCCTTGAACATTCAGCAATCGGATCATCAAATTGAAAATTTAAGAATTCAGGCACGTCCCAATCCGACTTTAAATGTAGGCATGAAACGTAGCAAAACCCCTAATGAAAGCAACGATACGACTTTAGTAATCGGCGTGGCTATTCCACTGAATATTTTCAATCGCCAGCAATATGCGATCCCGATGGTCCAGCAACAGCAAATATTGCTGAACCAACAGCAGCAGCGTGAGCTGAAGCAACAAATACTCGATATTGCCAACAGCATGCATCAGCTCAAAGGTTTACGTAGCCAGTTCGATGCCACAACAGCACAAGTTACTTTGGCGACCAAAGTTCAGAGCCGTACTTTACTAGGGTTTCAGGCAGGGAAACTGTCCATTACCGACGTTCAGCAAGCAACCACCCAACTGCAGAATCTTCGATTGGGTCAATTACAAACTCTACGTCAAGCTTGGCAAACTGCCCTAGCAGCTGAGGCACTCAGTATTGGCACAAGTTATGAAGAAATTAGCCGTTCGGATGCCTATACACAACTGAATAAAAAGGCAGTCGAAGCATCGCAAAATTTAATCAATGGGGGAGCACGATAAAATGAACGCCAAGCAAAACGGAAAAATATCCCAGTCTCTCATGATTGCAATTTTGATTCTGATTACGGTCTTGGTCAGTCTGGCTATTTGGTTAAGTTCAAAAAAAACTGAATCTGAGGGGCGTGGTTATGATGAGGGAAATGCCGAATATTCTGATGAAGATAGTTCTGAAGAAGGACATGCTGAAGAAGGCGAAATACAACTGACCAGCCAACAAATGGTTGAACAAGGTTTAAAAGTTGCTGTTGCATCCACAGGATTGGTTGAAAAGCTGACAACCCTGCCAGGTAAATTGGTGGTGAATACCGATCAACAAGCGCATATATCGCCTAATTTTAGTGGTTATGTCGAGCAGATCAATGTGGCTTTAGGACAGAGCGTGCAAAAAGGACAAACGCTGGCTGTACTAACCGTGCCTGAACTGATCGACCAACAGGCAAATCTGCGTATGGCACAGGTGAATCTGGATTTGGCCCGTAAAGATTACCAGCGCGAACAGCAACTCTGGTCACAGGGGGTTTCTGCCAAACAGGATTACCAGCGTGCCGAAAATGCCTACCGTCAAGCGCAGATTACTGTCCAGTCCTCACAAGCACGTTTAAATGCATTAGGTGCAAGTGGCAATAACAATGGGCGTTTTCTGATTAAAGCACCGATCTCTGGGGTGATCAGTCAAAAAGATATTGTGGTCGGTGAAAATGTGCAACTGGCTAATCAGCTCTTTGTCATTGAACAGCTGAAAGATTTATGGCTTGAGTTTAATTTGCCGAATCAATTCTCAGGTCAACTGCAAGCCGGGCAAAAAATTGACTTTAAAGTGAATGATTCAGATCAAAGCTATAAAGCTACTGTACAAAGCTTAACCTCTCAGGCAGATGTACAAACAGGGCGTCTGGTGGTGCGCGCAAAACTCGATGCGCAAGCTACTGAGTTGCGTTCTAATGTGTTAGTGAGAGTGTTGATTCCGGAAGCTACAGCAAAATCAGCCCTTCGGATTCAAAAGTCTGCGCTGCAAAGTATTGAAGGTGAAGACAGTATTTTCATCGTAGATTCAGAACAAAAAGGTCAAGTCCACTTAAAAGCACAGAAAGTGCAATTGGGGCAGGCTTCAAGTGATGGACAATGGCTTGAAGTGATTTCTGGGCTGACTGAAGGGCAGAAGTATATCGCTCAAGGCAGTTTCTTGTTGAAATCTGAATTAGAAAAAGACGAGGCAGGCCATGGACATTAATTCTGATCTGCCAAAACCAGAAGGTTTATTCGAACGAATCATTCAGTTTTCCATACAAAATGCGATTTGGGTGTTGCTCTTTGCCTGTACCTGGATTGCGGTCGGGGTGTATAGCTATCAGAAACTCCCGATTGATGCTGTACCCGATATTACCAATACCCAAGTCCAGCTTAATACTCAAGCCAAGGGTTTTACTGCGCTTGAAGTCGAACAGCTGATTACCTATCCCATTGAAAATGCCATGGCTGGCATTCCGGATCTGGAGCTTACCCGTTCCATATCCCGTTATGGACTCTCTCAAGTCACCATTATCTTTAAAGATGGGACTGATATTTATTGGGCCCGTCAGCAGATTAACCAACGGACACAGGAGGCGCAATCTGAGTTGCCTGCACAAATCGCACCGACGATGTCCCCCGTTTCTACGGGTCTCGGTGAGATTTATCAATGGGTACTGAAGGCAGATCCGAATGCGAAAAAGCCGGATGGAACTGCATACACGCCGATGGATTTGCGTGAGATTCAGGACTGGATTGTGCGTCCTCAACTGCAACGTGTTAAGGGAGTTGCAGAGGTCAACAGTATTGGTGGTTTTGAAAAAACCTATGTGGTCTCTCCCGATTTAAACCGGATGCAGCAACTGAATATCTCATTAGAACAACTGCAACAGGCTTTAGCGCAAAATAATGAGAACCGAGGTGCAGGTTATATTGAAGACAATGGTCAGCAACTGACGGTACGTGTACCGGGTGCATTCAATGGGCTTTCTGATATTGAGAACACCATGCTGGGTAGCCCAAATGGCAGCCCAATTCGGGTTGGTGATATTGCGCAAGTCTCTATTGGGCATGATTTAAGAACCGGTGGGGCAACCTATAACGGCAAAGAAACCGTTTTAGGGATTGTCATGATGGCGATGGGTGGAAATAGCCAGACTGTTTCTAAAGCTGTGGATGCCAAGCTTCAAGATATTCAGAATAGTTTGCCTAAAGGGGTAGTGATTGAAACGGTGTACGACCGTACTACCTTGGTTGAGAAGGCGATTAAAACCGTTCAGAAAAACTTGGTAGAGGGAGCAATCCTGGTCATCATCATTCTGTTCCTGTTTTTAGGGAATATCCGTGCTGCCTTGATTACTGCCTGTGTCATTCCACTCTCTATGCTGTTTACCTTAACCGGGATGGCACAGCAAAATATCAGTGCCAATCTGATGAGTTTAGGTGCACTCGATTTCGGCATCATTGTCGATGGTGCTGTGGTGATTGTCGAAAACTGTATCCGGCGTTTAGCCCATACACAGCAACTGTTAAAACGACCTCTCACACAAAGTGAACGCTTTAAGGAAGTTTTTCTGGCTGCCCGCCAAGCACGTCGTCCTCTTATTTTTGGTCAGCTTATTATTTTGGTGGTGTATTTGCCGATTTTTGCTTTAAGTGGTGTGGAAGCAAAAATGTTCCATCCGATGGCATTGGCAGTGGTACTCGCCCTTGTTGCAGCCATTATTTTATCGATCACCTTTGTGCCTGCTGCTGTGGCATTGTGGGTCAAAGGCGATATTCAAGAAAAAGAAAGTCGTTGGATGTTATGGCTAAAAGCTAAATATCAGCAAACTCTTGATATTTCGTATCAATACAAAGCAGTTGTGCTGACTTTTGCACTGTGTTTATTAGTGATTACGGGATTTATCAGTACCAAACTCGGCAGTGAATTTGCACCACAGCTCAGTGAAGGAGACTTTGCGATACAACAGTTACGTTCACCAAGTACAGGCTTAGAAGAGTCTTTACGTATTCAGGAGAATACTGAAAAACTTCTTTTAAAGAGTTTCCCTGAAATTAAGGCAGTATTTGCCAGAACGGGTACAGCCGAGGTTGCAACAGATGTCATGCCACCCAATATTTCAGATGGCTATATCATGTTAAAGCCTCGTTCAGAATGGCCAAATCCTAAAGAAAGTTTAGATGAATTACGTGGCCGTATGGTGACGTATTTAGCCACGATTCCAGGCAATAATAGTGAATTTTCACAACCGATTGAACTCCGATTTAATGAATTGATCTCAGGTGTGCGTAGTGATGTTGGTGTGAAAATCTTCGGTGATGATATGAATGTCCTCAATACTGAGGCGACTAAAATCTCCAAAATCATTCAGCAAATATCGGGTAGCAGTGCCGTGAAAGTTGAGCAGACCTCAGGTTTGCCATTACTGAATGTCGAGGTAAATAAAACTTTGGCTGCACAATATGGTTTGAGTGTGCGTTCAATTCAAGACCTTGTGGCAACCAATATTGGTGGACAAAGCGTGGGAGAGATTTTAGAAGGCGATCGTCGTTTTGATTTTGTTATCCGTCTTGGAGAGCAAGACCGTAGTGTCGCATCTGTTTCCCAGTTACCTATTCAGCTTCCAAATGGTGGCAGTATTTTATTGTCGGATGTCGCGCAAGTCTCGACCATTGAAGGAATCAACCAAGTCAGTCGAGAAAATGGTAAACGCCGAGTTGTGGTTACAACGAATGTTGAAGGGCGTGATTTAGGGTCTTTTGTTTCTGATGTACAGACACAGCTCAAAGCATACACTTTGCCAAGTGGTTATTGGATAGAATATGGCGGTCAGTTTGAAAATTTGGCTTCAGCCAAAGCACGGATGCAAATCGTGATTCCACTGACTTTAATCACTATCTTTATTTTACTGATGGCGGTCTTTCACAATGTCAAAGAAAGTCTATTGGTCTTTACCGGGATACCCTTTGCCTTGACCGGTGGTGTGCTGTTCCTTTGGCTAAGGGATATTCCATTATCGATGTCAGCTGGAATTGGCTTTATTGCCTTATCTGGTGTTGCAGTCCTCAATGGACTGGTAATGCTGACCTTTATTAATGAATTAAGGGACAAATATCCAGTGCATAAAGCCGTGTGGCAAGGGGCTATTTTGCGCTTAAGACCAGTGTTGATGACAGCTTGTGTGGCTTCACTGGGTTTTGTACCAATGGCGCTGTCAACCGGAACAGGGGCTGAGGTTCAACGGCCACTGGCAACCGTAGTGATTGGCGGGATTATCTCTTCAACATTACTAACTTTGGTGCTGTTACCCGTGCTTTATCGTTGGATAAATGAAAAAAAAGTTTCTTAATCCAATAGATTAGTCGATTTACAGCAGAGATATTGGCTGTTATCCAATATCTCTGCTCATCATAAATAGAATAAGGAAAATATTTTATGTCAGAACATCATGATCATAGCCATGCGGTTGTTACTGAAGAAAATAGTAAGAAGTTAATGGTTGCCTTAGGTTTAACGACTACTTTTTTAATAGTAGAAGTTGTCGCTGCTTTTGAGACCATCCCGAATTCTGTGTAACTGCCGTTTAGATTAAATGCTTGCTGATACGGTCATCAAACATAATCATAAAACGATTCAGAGCAGACGTCCAGTTACGGATTGGCATCGACCACGAGCCCATCTTGGATTTTGTGTAACTTCTATTTGCTAATAGGGTATAAGAAGTTACACAAAGTTTAGGAAAGTCCCCTCTTTTAAGGCTTTTTGCTCAACATCGAGCCTACACTCTGGTTTAAGTTCAACCATTCAGCTGTATCATTACATCTATATCCGATTATTTTTATGATTGCCTGATAATCTTCATCAAGCTTTCTACTAAATACTGGCTCATGGTGAGCTATACGATTTCTTAATTTTTGAATCCTCTCGAGATCATTATACATCTCACCTCTTAACGCTTTTACCGTAATATTGGTATTAGCATTAGGAAAAACAGTTCTAAAATACGGAAGCCACAACTGATCATCATGACGACTGGTAAACATTTTTTGCCAAAATACAAAGTTTAGCTCAGGTATGACCTTATTGACATCAGATGACTTGGTGCTTGCTTGCTGTAGGTTTATTCTTGCAGGATTAGGCAAAGTATTTATAAAACCGTTATTCCAAGGCCACTGGTTACCATGTAGCTTAAACAACACCTCTGAAACCGCATTTCTAATAGTCACCTCACAAATATGTAGGCAAGGTAAAAAAGCGCCTGATACATTTGCATTCCATAGATACAATTCTAAAGCGCTATCTAGGTCAGAAACTTCTTTTTCGTAAGTAGATAGTCTGGGTGAAGATAGCGTACTTTTTACCCTTTCACCGTTAACAGTTGAATTCATACCTACAAAGCCTTATAATTAAATTGTGAGCTAGGGGTATCGTAGGTTAACACCTCCCCCCTAGACAGATGCGAAAACCCTGCCCTTGTGCAGGGTTTTCTTTTTTTTAACTTTATCAAATATTATTTTTCAACATTGATTTGTCGTCATTATTCTTGTTCCGAATGCAGCATATTCAGAAAAGTGCTTCTCAATAGCAATTAATGCTAAACCTTCCCACCAACACCCTTAAACTTCTCAACGAAAGCCGCAATTTTCTGCAAAACGCTTTGCTTCTTGGTCAAGTATTGGGGATTCAATGGACTCAGTTTAGGTAAGATGGTATTTAACTCTGTCCCATTCTCACTGGCATACTCACGCTTTAGAGACGCGGTGATATAACGCTTAGCTGCCTCTTCATTAAGATTTTCAGCAACAATCATATCTTGGGCTTCACGCTGCTGCTCTGTTTGAGCAAAGCTAAAGAAGGCCTCAATAATGCTGGATTTATCAGGGATGTTATCCAAGTTGGTTTTATTGATGAAATCTACTACCAGGCTTTCTTTAGCACGATTACCAAGGCTTGCTCGAATCACTCGGCGTACTTCTTCAACCAAGGCAGATTTATCTTTGGTGTTTTTATTATGCTCAAAAATCAGCTCAAGGATGTAATCAAGGTTAATCTCTTGAGACTTAAGAAGATCCACTTCAAAAACCACTTCATCCCAATCAAGCGAAGACTCACTTTGATCCTTGGCTGCTTTTTCACGGCGCAGCCAGTCACGTATGTCGTTGTACGTTGATCGATAGTCTTGTACTTCTCGTTCAGCAGGTACATCGATGCTTTGCATGGCAGCAAGATCTTCATCAGTCAAATAGTGCTCAGCTTTGAACATCTCAACTGCCTCATTATCAGTAATATCTATGCTTTGAAGCGCTTTTAGGCTTGCGAACTCATCATAGTTTTGTAAGATGTTCTCGACACGTAAATATTCACCAAATAACTTAGCAAAGTCCTTTTTGTCCGCCTCTTTGACAATATCATCAGGGTTAGGAAAGCGTTGCTGCAGCTCCTTAATCACCTCCAAATAGCCACGCCGTGCTTTGCCTGTCGTAATATCGGTAAAGCCTTCTAGATACTCCCTATAACTTTTTTCTAACACGACGTTCTTAGTGTTTCTATCCCCAAATAAGGTGATGGCATCAATGGTCGCTTGCTCTAAGTCACGAAACGTCACGATGTTACCAAAGGTCTTAGTGGCATCATAAATGCGGTTAGTACGTGAGAACGCCTGCATCAGTCCGTGATAGCGAAGGTTTTTATCAACATAGAGCGTGTTTAAGGTCGGCGCATCAAAACCTGTGAGGAACATACCGACAACAATCAGTAAATCCACATCCTGCTTAATAACGCGTCCTGCAAGATCACGGTAGTAGTTTTGAAAAGACTTACTGTCTACGCCGTAATTGGTCTTAAACATCTCGTTGTAATCATGAATAGCACGGCTTAAAAATTCTTTAGCACTGCTATTCATGGCGGTAGGCTCAAAGCCTTCGTCAGCAATGTCACCGATTGCGTCTTGTTCTTCATTGGCAGCATAAGAAAAGATAGTGGCAATCTTTAAGGGTCTCTCGCTGTCCTTTTGTAGCTGATTCAAGGTCTCATAGTAAGCCTTTGCTGCGTCCACACTACTAACAGCAAACATGGCATTAAAACCTTTGCCACTTCCTTTTAAGCGATGGGTTTTTTGCCTAAAGCTTTTTAAAACGTACTTTGAGATCTCTTCAATACGATCAGGGTGTAATAACAGCTGCTTGTTTTCAGCAGCTGTAAGCTTCTTCTCATCTTGCTCGCTTTCAATGGCCTGAAACTGTGGGCGTACATCATTGTAGTCCACCTTAAACTTCAAGACCTTCTCATCACGAATGGCATCAGTGATGACGTATGAATGCAGTTCGTGGCCAAAAACACTGGCAGTCGTCTCTGCACCCAAAGCGTTCTCTGGGAAGATAGGAGTGCCGGTAAAACCAAACTGGTAGTACTTTTTAAACTTCTTCTTTAAGTTCTTTTGTGCTTCACCAAACTGGCTACGGTGTGCCTCATCAAAGATAAACACCACTTGTTTATGATAAATGGGTAAGTCAGCCTCACCTTTGATCAGGTTATTTAGCTTTTGAATGGTGGTGACAACAATTTTATTATCATCTTTTTCAAGGTTACGCTTTAGACCTGCGGTACTGTCGGAGCCGTTAACGCTATCAGGGGAGAAGCGCTGATACTCTTTCATGGTTTGATAATCAAGATCTTTACGATCCACCACAAAAAACACCTTATCAATAAAAGGCAGTGACGTTGCTAGGCGGGCAGCTTTAAAACTGGTTAAAGTCTTACCTGAGCCTGTGGTATGCCAAATATAGCCGCCACTCTCGAGAGTGCTCCACTTTTTGGATTGATAGGCACTGTTTATCTTCCATAAAATGCGCTCAGTAGCGGCAATCTGATACGGACGCATCACCAATGAGGTATTACTCACATCAAAGACGGTGTAATGCATCAGCACGTTTAATAAGGTGTTTTTTTGAAAGAAGGTTGCGGTAAAATCTTTTAAGTCTTTGATTAGGGTATTGTCTGATCTCGCCCAGTTCATGGTGAAATCAAAGCTGTTTTTATTGCGTTTGGTGGTATTGGCAAAGTAGCGGGTATCGGTGCCATTTGAGATCACAAACAGCTGTAGATATTTATATAAGGAGTTATCGGAGTTAAAGCTCTCTTTGCTATAACGATGTACTTGGTTAAAGGCTTCGCGGATGGCAACGCCGCGCTTTTTAAGCTCAATTTGTACCAATGGCAAGCCATTGACCAAAACAGTAACGTCGTAGCGATTCGCCTGTGAGCCTGTTTGAGCAAACTGCTTGATCACCTGTACTTTATTGCGTGGAATGTTTTTCTTATCGAGTAGCGCGATGTTTTGCAGCCGTCCGTCGTCAAACGTAAAGTCATGGATATGATCATCATGAATCTTACGGGCTTTATCCGTGCTGTTATCACTAGGATTATCCAAATATTCCATCACAAAGCGTTGCCACTCGTCATCGGTGAACTGCACGTTATTTAAGGCTTGCAGCTGTACACGCACGTTAGCCAACATAGTTTTGGGGGAATTTAAACCAGCGACAAATTCATAACCTTGGTTTTGTAGGTCTTTAAGTAATTCGCGCTCTAGATCATCCTCAGTTTGATAGCCGCCATCAGGCTGATCGCACTTGGTATATTTATTGAGGACGATAAAATTATTCGATTCAGCAATGGTTTTTGTTTGGTCAGTCATGAGCTACTACCTCAGACTTAGGGAAGCTTAACAGCAGGTTACGGTAATGCTCATATTGCTGTTGGCGCAGCTCTATTTCACGCGGGAGACCTTCGGTCAGAGATGTGGTTAAGGCGTCGAATTTATCGAGAATAGAAACGATGCGTTTTTGTTCGGTAAGGCTAGGGACTTGTATGGGAAAATTCAAAAGCATTGGTCTACGTAGGGAAGTAACCGATGAGTTTACCGGGGAGTTTCCTAAAAACTGTGTAACTGCTTATAATCCATTAACAGGAGAATAAGCAATGACGACTCAATCTGACATTAAAAAACTAGCCGAGCAAATGGCTGGTAGCATGAACAGCTTCGATGACA
>NZ_JAMYEB010000031.1:0-10899 GCF_033790785.1 Psychrobacter sp. PP-21
TGTCATCGAAGCTGTTCATGCTACCAGCCATTTGCTCGGCTAGTTTTTTAATGTCAGATTGAGTCGTCATTGCTTATTCTCCTGTTAATGGATTATAAGCAGTTACACAGTTTTTAGGAAACTCCCCAAGTAAAACGAGAACCTGAGGCTAAAAAATTGTCTAAATTATACTCTCGCTGCTACTCACAGTCAGGTGTCTATCTATAACCTCCAATACATCATAAGCTTTAAAATACTTACAAACTCTCTCATAACCAATAGCTTGACCATCTCTACAATCTCTATATACCGTATTGATAATGTCATCTTTTGAATACTCATTAGCGTTATCCAACATATAAGAGACCAGTTCAGCTTCATTAATCTCACAAGCTAATAAGAATGGAGTGTACCCATCGATGCCATGCCAGTCATATCTAGCGCTAGGATTTGCACCTCGATCAATTAGTAGCTTTGCTATTTTTCGCATTTTGTTCAAATCGAATAACTCGTAGTTTGCCTGAGTTTGTTCTTTAAAAACTTCAGATACCTCTTTACGAATAGCCATTGCGTTTGAGTTTTTCATATTTTGAGCAAGATGCCGAGTCACCTGTTGTCTATTAAAACCCATACTACCCTGTGTATCTCTGATGAAGGTAGAAAACTCAAAGTCGCTCATTTTTTCTATTACGACTTTTGGGTCTTTAGCCATCATATTAAACTGGTTAAGTAGCAGTTTTGAATTCTTAATTGTTCCTATTAAAGATAGGCACATAGTTAAAGCATCTAGATGACCACTGCCGCCTTTTTGATTAACATCTGTTCCTAGGCTTAGAATATGTTCGACGACATCAGGTCGTCCCGTCTGCACTGCACTTAATAATGGGAAAAGATGCTTTTTAGCGGTTACCGCGTTGATTGTCTTTGGCGTATATTCCAAATTTTTAAGCGCTTGATAAAAGCTATCGTCTGGTTCATGAATCTCAGTTAAATTCATATACTGCAAAGCAATCAATAAAGCTGATTCATTGTTATCAGAGAGGATATTGATGTCAGCACCAGCTTGCAAGAGTTTATTAACAGCATTTAGGTCTTCAAGCAACGTATTCCAGATGAGTTGTGTCGTTACTTGCTTCTTCTTATTCTTATCTCTATGAAGCTTGCTATTGTCATTTAGCTTTACTTTCTTATTGGGTTTTTTAAGATCTAGCTCTAGCTCTTTTGCATCCAAATATACGGGTAGAATCGATGAGTACACAGCATATTTTTCGGGTAGTTCAACTTTAAAATCATTGAATACCCTTTGCGCATTGCTTCGCCACATATTGATCTCCCAGTCTTCGACTAGGTTTTCCTTCTTGCGTTTGGTATCTTCAGTCATTATCGTAGGTAAAGTATAGCCATATAGATTTTGAACGCTTTTTAGCTTTGATATTAAGCTCATATCAGGGGTTTCTTGCCAGCTGGCGATAACTAAACCAACTTCAATGATCCGCTCGCATAAATGTCCTGACCGATATAGGCTCAGCTCGAATGCATTAACAAAATATTCTTTGGCCTGTTTTATTTCATCCTTCGAAAAACTGCTTAAACTATAAGTTAGCAGTTCTAAAATAATAGTAGAAGGTCGATGAAGAAACTGCTCATCTTTCTTCTGATATAGAGTGGCTACATATTGCATATCACTCTCGTTTAGTGCTAATAGTAAGTCTTCGAATTGAACCATTAGAGCTTCAAGAGATTTAGGCGACTTAAAATATTGAGTTAATAACTCAATATCATTATGTCTTTTAAAGTAACCAATAGCACGAGCTGTTATTAAGAAGGCTAAGACGTTTTTTGACATGTCATGGTGTTTAGGATTAAGAATTGCTAGCAAACTGCTATAACTAGGCAGGTCATCGCCACGCCGCCACGCCGTAATCTTATCTTTATCGCCCTTAGGTAAACCTGCATAAAAGGCACTCCAACCTTTAACCCGTTTTTTAACTATTTTAAAAGCAAGCTCCAAGCTTGTAGAGGTATCGGTCATTAGCTCAAGATAGTCAGATTTTTGAAAGGGTTTTGTTCTTACCCCTAAAAAAGAGACGATATTAATTAAGTGAGGGCAAAAGAAGGCTTCAATTATCCAAGGTCCAATATCATCTCTATTTCGCTCTGATAGACCGTAGTTTGCTACTACCTTCAGATAATCGTCAAACATTTGGGCAATCAAAGACTTAAGCTCGTTCTCAACTGATCTTTTTAGTTCAAATTTTTCGATAACTTTATGTATATGTATATTGATAAGCTGGTCAAGCTCATTCTTACTTAGATATAGATCATGACATTTGTTATCTAACGATTCACTATCATTCTTGCTATCAATAGCTCTAGCAATAGCTCTTACTACTTCAGCAGGGAGGAAATAAGGGGTTTTCTTAATGCTTGTATTGCTCATTACACATATCCTTCTTTTGCATGTTTAATATCATTGATAAAATTCTTAAGTGCCCTATGATCGCTTGGCGTTTTAGAAAAAGTAACAGACTGTCCACATGGTGCAACGATCTGATTGTGTTTTCGTTTCTTTCTAAATAACCAGCCTTGCTTTATTAGACGCTTTATATGATGATTAAAATCTTTGTTGCTCGAATATCTCATATTTTTGAAAGCAGATATGGCTTGCTACCGCATCTGCCTCTCCAAATTGATTATATTTGAATTTATTTAGGCTTTGCATTTCCGCGATTTGATCCCGACGAATTGCTTGAACCGTTCTTAGTTGGCCAATTCCCACCGTTGCCTTGGTTCGAAGTTGGCTTTGCTTGTGTAGACTTACTCATGGTGTCGCTCCTATTCTGTGTATGCCTTGAGTGGCTTAACAATATTGACAAATAGTAGCTTCAAGCTCCACTGGGTTAGTGCCGCGAAAATTTTTATTTTTGATTAAATGCTTCATAAGATGTTTTTTAGCTATATATATTTGAGTTTTTTAGAGGAACTAACAGTATGGATATAACAAAAATAGATAGTGATTTAGTATCGAAGATTATTGAGTTAAGCCAAGACGATGCGATTACAAGTAGACCAGAAGGTGTTGAAGAGCTTTATGAAGAGTTTTTAAGCAAGTTTCCAAAAAAGAAAATAACGGAATTAACTCAGGAGCAATACTGCTTAGGTCATAGATCTATCACAGATAATTATTGTCGATGGATAGAGCGCGGTCTACAGCCTATATTTGGTCGTTATATGCCGGGCACGGCGAGAGGTCATCTACTATATCTACAAAAAGATGGAACACTATATAAGCATCAAAGCTTGAGCGACTTAAGTGACGATGACGCATTAAGTTATGTTCTTAAGATACATCAGGTGATAATCGATGCTGACGTTAACGCTGATATCACTTGGATTGACCAAGATAATGAGGTATATGATCGCGCAGGTATAGAGCCTAGGTGTGTTATGGGAGCAGGACGTCGTGCTCGTTTAGTATCTATATACAATCCTGACATTATCCTACCTATTTCCTCTACCGTTCATATCAAGCATTTTCTGAAAGCGTTAGGTCTTCCTGAATCGGAAATACCTCCTTATAAAAATGTAATCCAACGCTTATTAATACTTACTGATGTATACCAAGCTATTAAAAAAGAACATAATTTAGATCTCACTCCGCATCAGTTTATGTCAGTTCTTTATAGTGATAAGTTGGGCATTAAACCAAAGAAAGTGACAGTTGATGCTAGTTCTAATGATGAGTTAAATGGACCATTAGTCGCGAATATTTCTAATTATAGTTCTCCTAATCAGATTCTCTATGGACCCCCAGGTACAGGTAAAACCTACTCAACCACATGGCGGGCTGTTAGCTTAACAGATCCCGAATGGTATCTTGAACTGGAAGAACAAGATTTAAATCTTGATGATCAGAGGAACGTTACTAAGGAAAGGTACGATGAGCTCGTATCAGAACAGCGTATAGCTTTCACTACCTTTCATCAAAGCTTTGCTTACGAAGACTTTGTTGAGGGAATTCGGGCAAAAACTGATGACGAAACAAAGCAAATTTCCTACGATATAGAAGACGGGATATTCAAACAGATTGCAGACCGTGCGGCTAACATAGTTACTAGAAATAAAATAGAAGGGTTAGCTGAAAAACCAAAATTTTGGAAGATATCATTAGGTGATTCAGATCAGAAAGAGCTACGTAAGTATTGTTTTGATAATAATGAGGCTCGTATAGGTTGGGGATATACGGGTGATTTAAGTACTAATTTATCAGAGCGTAGTCAACAAGAGAAAGACTATTTAAAAGGTATGGGTAGTAATGACAGGTCTTCTATTAAAGATTTTTCTGAAAATATTGAAATTGGAGATGTGTTGCTTTGCCTTGAGGATCAGAAAACCATACGAGCTGTTGGTATCGTCACGTCAGACTATGTCTTTGATACAAGCTTTAAGGGTCTCGCAGAGTTTCACCATACTCGCAAGGTGAATTGGATTCTACGAGATATTAATTTTGATATATATACCTTAAATAACAATACGAACTTAACTCAAAAAACTTGTTATAAGATTGATAGGTTTACATGGAATGATTTGGCTGAAAGCTTAGAAAATAAAGGTTATTCACTAGATAGCCAGTCTATAAGTAACTCGCCAAAAGCTTCAAAAAATCACGTACTGATTATTGACGAAATCAACCGCGGTAACATATCTCGTATTTTCGGTGAGCTTATTACTTTGCTTGAGCCTGATAAGCGTAAAGGTGGTACAGATGCGCGCGAAGTGATACTACCTTATTCTAAAGAGAAATTCTCAGTACCCTCAAATCTTTACGTACTGGGCACGATGAATACCGCTGATAAATCTCTTGCACAGCTGGATTTAGCATTACGGCGTCGATTTGATTTTATTGAGCTATTACCTAAGCCTGAACTATTAGATGGCATAACAGTTCATGGTATTGCTGTATCTGAAGTATTAACAGTAATAAATCAGCGTATTGAAGTGCTGTTAGATCGTGAGCACACCATAGGTCACTCGTATTTTTGGTCTTTAAAAGACTTGTATTCAGATGATGAAAAAGAAATTGAATTAGGTAATATTTTTAAGAGACGAATTATCCCTTTACTGCAAGAATATTTCTTCTCGGACTGGGAGCGTATTGGTTGGGTATTGAATGATCCTAGTAAACTTCATGCTGACAAATTCATTCAAACAGAAAGTGTTTTTCCAAAAGTTAGAGAGTTATTCCATAGTAGCATCAAGGGTCTGAACGATCGTCGTTATTATATTAATGAGAGTGCTTTTAACAACCCTGAATCTTATAAGAAAATATTAATCCAGCCTAAGTCTGAATCTTCGGATGGCAAAGCATGATTCAAGTCATAGAGTATGCTCAGCTAACTACCGATCAGACAATATCATCTAGCTTAGATTTAGCTATTATCAAACAAGAAACTTTTGATTGGTTAGTTGAATTGAGTGAAAAAGAGAGCTATGGACGGTTTATTACTTATAAGTGTCCACAATACTTGCAGCTTCACTCTTATGTAGGTTATTTGGAAAGTCCTTGCGGCGAAGGTATTGAGATACTACCAAAGACAGGATTAGGTGCTCAAGAGTCAGATAAGAGCAGAGAGGTCTTATGCAAAATGCTAAGCTCCGTATTAAACCTATCCTATAAAGAGGCTCAATCTGCCAGTCTCAATCGAATGAACCTACCTATTCATGAGTGGATATACTACCAGTTTTTATATTTGCTAAAGGAACTGGTAGCGTCTGGGCTCAGATTTGACTATCAAAGAATTGAAGAAGAAAGTAGATTTATTCGTGGCCAGCTTGATATTACAGTTCAACAAAGGCAAACGGTTGGCCGAGCTCATCTTTTTCATATTCGTCATGATGTCTATCGTCCAAATCGACTTGAGAACCAACTAATCAAAACAGCATTGGATTACGTACAGCAGCACTGTAGGAGTTCTGAGAACTGGCGACTGGCTAATGAACTCTCACACATCTTAGACCCTATAACGAGTCTTAGAGAGCCTCTAAACTCAATGTATAAGTGGTCAGACATCAAAGTATTGCAATCCTACCGAGCGATAAAGCCATGGTGCCAACTAATACTTGAAAAGCTTAATCCAAACTTTCAAAAGGGAGAGCACCGCGGTATTGCATTGTTATTCCCAATGGAAATTTTGTTCGAGAAGTATGTAGCAAGCTGCCTACGACGAGATATCAAAGCATCCTGGCAACTAACAACACAAGCTTCTGATAAGCATATGGTGAATGACCAAGAAAATTTAAAATCGCGCTTTCAATTAAGGCCTGATCTAGTAATCAGTAAAGAAACGGAAAATTACCATGTACTCGATACCAAATGGAAGTTAATAAGCTTCAATGACAGTGATAACAATTTCAATATCAGTCAGTCGGATATTTATCAGTTATTTGCTTATGGTCATAAATATTTGAACGGGTATGGGGACATGATGCTTATTTATCCTAAGCATCATCAGTTCGAAACACCTTTGGAATGCTTTTATTTAGCAGAAGAGTTGAGACTATGGGCCATACCATTTTGTATTGAAACTGATAAAGTAATCACGGGTAAATGGATAGAAAGGTTCCCGTCTTTATCTCAAGTTTGAAATTGTAGTTCATACTGATTTCCTTCATAAATCTGCTTAAGTCGTTTTTAGCATCTTTTCCCACGCTGCTAAAAGAATAATAAATGATGACTGACTTCGAACCACCAACATGCTGTGTGCAAGGTATAAGCTCTACCAACTGAGCTAATTAAATATTACTATAAGCGCTGTTATGTATAAGAAGAATAGTTTAGGACAGACATCTCCAAAAACTATTGTTTGATAAGGTTCCATCAATTTGATATAGAGATATTTTACAGCACAGTTACCAATTCTATTGGAGTGAGTTACTGTGCTCTTAGAGGATTGTTATAGTGCCTACGGCAGAATTCCAGCTCAACTTTTTAAGACGTATTCAGTGGCTGCTTGAATCTAGCTCCTATACCTCGACCTGTAAATTTGCCTTATTAATGGCAATGGTTAATCTGTCTATAGAGTCTGGAATTAATGATGACAGTGAGCACAGTATTTCTTATGAGCAGTTAGCAGATCAGTTTATACAGCTTTACTGGACACAAGCATTACCATACTCGGATCAAAGTAGTGATTCTGTACTCAGACAAAGCAGTACAACAGGGCAGGCTAGTGTTATTAATAGCATTCTAAATTTGCAGCATAAAACTAATACAACCAGCCTAACTATGGCTCGCACACAAAATATCAAACTATGGCAATCGACTATAAAAGATATCGCTTCAACTATCAAAAAGTACCCTGCCAGATATCTGCAAAGTGCGGAGGACAAAGTTAGTCATGAGTTCTTATATGTTTATGACTCAAAATCAAAGGTAATAACTTTAAAGCCTGGTATTGCATACTGTTTTACACGCTTTAGTAAAATAATTAACAAGCTATGCCAGCAATACTGGACAGAGTTCGTACGTAAGAACAGTCGTAACCAAATACATTTTAGTGATGATATTGATTTGCAGCAGTTCTTGTTCAATCAATCGCGCCAAAATCTAAAAGTATTAATACCTATACTGATTGATACTCAGCAGGGGCAGTGCTTCTATTGTCATAAACCCTTGAGAAACAATATCGAAGTTGATCACTTTATTCCTTGGTCGAAATATCCAATTGATACGATTCATAACTTCGTACTTACGGATCATAGCTGCAATAATAGTAAGCGTGATTATCTGGCTGAAGAGCTATTTTATGAAAAGTGGCTAGAACGCAATCAACAACACGGCCATATGATTGAGCAGGAAGCGAAAACTATTGGTTTTATGGCCAATCAACTTCGCTCTGAAACAATCAGCCAGTGGGCTTATCAAATAGCAGTGGAACATGAGGAGCTAGTCTGGTCACCAGAACCAAGTATAAAGTTGCGGCCAATTAATCCTGATGCACTGCCACAGCTTCGAGCCGATAAATAGATATGCCACTTTATGACCAAACAAGCCTCCAAAAGCACTCTTAATTATTATGATGAAAATGCCATTGAATGTGCCATGCAAACGGCAAACATAGATATGCAGGATTTATACGAGCTATTTCTTAATCAGCTCCCTCAAACCGACACGTAATGTATGTTAGATGTCGGCTGTGGCTCAGGTAGGGATGCGAATTACTTTGCTACACAGGGTTATGACGTAACAGCGATAGATGCCAGCGCCGAGTTGATTGAGTGGGCTCAGCAACATCATATGTCGAGCAGAATTAGTTGGGTTCACTTAGACTTTAGCGGTATTGAAAAGCAGGCTTGGGAAAATAAGTTTACTGGCATTTGGGCTTGTGCCTCATTGCTACACGCACCTTTTCTCGAACTACCTTGCATTATAGAGTCATTGTTAGAAACCTTGACTGATGATGGAGTAATGTACTTGGCATTTAAACATGAAGAAGGGGAGAGAGTAGATGAGGAGCGCTTCTTTTGTGATATGAATGAAGCACGTTGGGCAACCATTGTTTCTAAGATACTGCAAGCAATTGAATGCGATATCTGGTTGTCGGCCGATAAAAGAGTCGACTATAAAAATGCATGGTTTAATGTGATGATCAAACGAGAAAATAATCCTATTAGAAGTTCTGTAAAGTTTTGGTGTGGCTAATACACCTTTTGCCAGCCCTGAAGCATTAGTGGCTTTATGTTGTCTGGCGGTGAGTAATGGTTATTCTAAATCTTATTACGATGCCCAAATAATGATTAAACTACAGTTGGCAGACATTGATAAGTGCGCAGCTATGATTGAACGTTTGCCTGAGAGTGATGCCAATAAAGTATTACGCTCAATTCTCACAGGCAAGGCAACGTATGTCGATACGATAGATATAAATGAAGCGCTGATTATGCCATCTGAATCAAGCGTCCCAAGAGCGTCAGTGTCAATTGTATGAATCAATGCAACACGCAAAGTAAGATGATCGTTTTCGATTTCATTATAAAGGTCTAGTTTGACTGTATAAGTATATTTAAGAAGGTTTCAAATCCTGCTGACAAGTCTCAGCTAAGTAAGAGTCAACACTGTCCTATTTAAGCAGTAAACCAATCTCCGATAAAGTGGGGCGGTACACTATGGTTTTTCAAGCATAGCTCATGTTGTTTATTGGAGGATTACCACCGTACTATTTCTTATGTAAATTAACTATATATTAGAAACGCCCCATAAGATGCGTTTCTAATAAAGTACCGATACATTAATAGTAATTAGTTAGTCTGAACATGTTCAATATAAGCATAGTGAATTTTACCTTCTTCAGCCTCTAAAGGCACACTTAACTGGCTAATATGAAGAAGGCTAGATGCTTGAGCTTGGGGGCTAGAATTGAAATCAAACTTATATGACGTAGGGATTTCTAGGAAGCCAACACCTTGATCTAATACAATGACTGTAACAGAGCTGTCTACCCAGAATACTTTCAGATGTCTACGATGATTAAGTTTTTTCTTATCATATAGGCCAACATTGGCATCCAACCCTAGCTTTTCTAAGAAGTTGTTTTGAACTTTCTCCTGATCACTAGAGCTCTTCCAATTATGATCTATCATAAATGAATTCCTATTATTACTAGCTTCAGTAGTCTTAATGATTACTTTTGGATTAGTCCAATCGTTATCTTTGTCATACATAGACTTAATCCCATATATTATCTCACCTATTAATAAAGTTGTTAATGGTGTTACTAGATAACGATCAGAGTACTCAATTTTTTCAATACCAACTCTATTTGAAAGTTGATTATCAAGATTTTTGTATTCTCGCATAGCTTGCCAAAACTTTGACCCAAATTCTTTTATTGGACCGTTTAGCTCATTATATATCTCGATTTTCCGAGTATCATTGTCTTCATTTGGCTTTAGTCTATCTAAATCTAGAAGCTTCGTTGAAAGTAATTCAGGTAATTTTGACTCTACTAATATGACATCAGATTCCATCTGCCAGAAATCAGTATTTGGGACATAGGTGTTTTTATCAGTAGTTGCCAATGTTATTAGATCGGTATATGTTTCAGC
The DNA here is from genome assembly GCF_033790785.1 of Psychrobacter sp. PP-21. NCBI lineage: Bacteria > Pseudomonadati > Pseudomonadota > Gammaproteobacteria > Moraxellales > Moraxellaceae > Psychrobacter > Psychrobacter sp. PP-21. Next base: position 10,084 of record NZ_JAMYEB010000031.1, read on the forward strand.
ATTAATCATCTGTAGAAGATAGTTATTAGAGAGAAATAGGTCATCGTTTTTATAAGTCATTAGTTTTACTTTGCTGAAAGCGTTTAGTGCTATTAGCTGTAACTTGGAGATATCGTCAAGACTGTTTATTGACTTACTGTTAATAGCGATAAGAACTTCATTACCGTTATAATCCCAATGAGCAACTTTATCGAATAGACTTTCAGATAGATTCCAATCGCTGGGATTTCCCTGTAAATATAGTCTCAGTTGTTTATATCCGCGTAAAAAGTAATGTGCAATTCTATCATCAATATCCTGTCCACAATAAGTTGCAGCAGGTAGTAAAGCCTTGGCATACTCTGGAAGCTCTAGTAAGTTTTTTAGACTTTTTAAATAGTCTAGTGCTTTGATTCGATTTAACTTATGACTGATAAACCTTGTGTCATAAGACAATAAGCAACTATGACAAGCTGTGTCACACTCATCAACACAGATCAAGACTGATTCTGCATGCTCGAATAGCTTATGTAAATACTGATGAGCCGTGCTAGAGAATCCTGCACCACCACTTGCTTTATCATAAATACTGATGGCGTAAGCAACCTCTGTATCAACTTCAACTTGCTTAATGCCAAAGCCAAGCTCCTCTGCATTAATACCATGACATGAGGCTAATGCATTTCTAAAAGCAACTGACAAAGTCTGAATGAGCTATGCTGAAAAAACTGTAGAACCAAACTTGGTAAACTAACGACTCAATGAGGAGTTTATCATGACTAAGAAAATCAGAACCTATAGTGCAGCATTCAAAGCTGAAGCTGTTAAAAAGATAGC
>NZ_JAMYEB010000032.1:0-8042 GCF_033790785.1 Psychrobacter sp. PP-21
TCATGCCCTCATCTAAGCTTTTTAAGACTTGTTTGCGATAATCTAGGGAGTAAGTCATGGTTATTTATTGTGGTAGTCGTTTAGTTGATTTATTTTATAACATTTTTGTGGTCAGGTGACTATATATCACTATTCAATTTTGACATAGAACATCCATTCATCTCACAATTCCAATTGAGAGTAAATACCTTCAAAAACTTAACTGCTGATTTGAATTTTTTGCCGTCGGTATTAATAGATGAGGATAGGTTCCGAATTTTAGTTCTAAAATTAATAGTTCTATGTGAATTGCTAGTAGCACTATAGTCCCAAATATCATCAGAGAATAATGATAAAGCATCTCCACTCTTGGAAAGCGTTACAATCAAACCAGATGATGGGTTTTCGATTAGGTCTTTAGATATTGGTTGTATCTCTTTAACGAGGGGTTCACGCATCATTGTCTTGGTCATAAACTTAAGCTTTTTCTGTTAGATTCTGAGGCTACAGTGAGAAAATTTATATGCTCATCCCAATACTCATTATAAATTTGCATTTTTATTTTTTGTTCAGCATCATCAACGAGTTCAATTACTCTATTATCTTTTCCTTTAAGAATATTGATAATCTCGTCAATTCTAAATAGTGATGGTTCTATAGAGAGAAGATGATATTCAGGATCATCACGAATCATAGAAGACTTTAGTAGAGCCTCCTTCAAACTTAATAGTTTATGTATATCTTCAAAATCTATATGAATTGCAAAAAATTCACAGAACAAACAACTTTCAAATGTAGCACAGGAAGGGTTGGGGGCTTCATTATTAAAGCCCAATGCCTTAACAGGATCATTATCTGATAGGTTAGAACAAGATCCTGCTGGTATTTTCTCCGTATCATAGTTAGTTGAAGTCTTGATAGATATAGTTTGTTCATTAGTTCGATTAGACCTAAGAACTGCGGTAATCATTTTTTCGTGATAATGATTCATCTCTATTGACCCCTGCCGTCAATCCCGTAGACATAAACTTGGGAGGTTTTAGTTACGCAGCCTGACGATAATAATCAAACCACACCTGTCTTGGCGCTCGATAGCCCAAGCCCTTTTGAATCCTAGTCTGATTATAATATAGCTCAATATAGCCAATAATATCGCTAATGGCTGCAAACCTCGTTTTATAATCTTGGTGATATACTAGCTCATTCTTCAATACGCCCCAGAAGCTCTCTATAGGTGCGTTGTCGAAACAATTGCCTTTGCCACTCATTGAGCCTATAAACAGACGCTGCTTGATGATCTTGTGGTAGGCATGGCTGCAATACTGGCTTCCTCTGTCAGAGTGAACAATTAGTCCCTTGCTTGGGCGTTTGTTCTTGATCGCCATATTAAGGGCACGGCAGACCAAATCTGCGGTCATGCGTTTGTTGATGGCATAGCCGACCAGCTCTTTGGTGTATAAGTCTTTCACTCCTGCTAAGTACAGCCAGCCCTCGGTTGTCCAGATATAGGTGATATCACTGACCCATGCTTCGTTAGGGCGGTTGACTTCAAACTGCTGATCTAATACGTTGTCATAAACCAGCTTGTTATGATCGGAGTCGGTGGTCACTTTAAAGCGCTTGTGGCGACGACATTTGATGCCATGCTCTTCTTTAATACGTCTGACCATGTATCGACTGATATTATACCCTTGTTCATTTAGATGCGCATGCAGACGCTCAAAGCCGTAGCGCTCCTTCGTTTCACTGTGTGCCGCTTTGACCAGTAGCTCAGACTGGTTACGATGTATCTGCTGAGCGCTGATGTCACGACCCAACCAATCGTAGTAACTTGAGGGCTTTACGCTCAGCACACGGCACATAGTGGTAATATTAAATATCTGCTGATTATCTTTGATAAAGGCGTACCTGATTAGCTGTGCTTGGCAAAGTACGCCGTCGCCTTTTTTAGAATGTCTCGTTCCTCCTCGGCAACTTTGAGTTGCCGTTTAAGGCGCTTATTCTCTTCTAGTACGGCTACGAGCTCAGGATCGTATTGCTCAGACCCTTTAAGCTTGCCTTGATTCGCTTTATTTTGCCAGTTCGATAAGGTTTGCATGGCGATGCCAAGCTGCTTTGCAGTCGCTGAAATATTACCCTTATTATCTACTATCTTCTTGACGGCTTCGGCTTTGAATTCGTCACTGTAGGTTCTTAATTTCTTGGTCATGGTAAACTCCTGTGAATACGCTTAGTTTACCAAGTTTAGCTCTACGGTTTCTTCAGCATAGCTCACTTTGCATCATTTATGGCAAAATTCTTAAGTTCTTTAGGTACCCGGACGTTCATCTGAACCTTCTGATTTGACATGTATTTACCTCTTTAGGGTTTGTTACATAATATGATAGCATTATGCTATCATTGCCGCAAGTTCCTTATGGTAATATTATTTGTTTTAAATTCAATATTCTATTTGGGCTTTAAAATGTCAAAAAATGTGCAGTTTAATTTAAGAATTCCTACTGAATTGAAAGCCCTGATCTCCGATGCCTCAAAAGTTAGTGGACGTTCAATTAATGCCGAGGCACAGTATCGACTAGAAAAATCTTTTGAAGGTCAAGAAGGAAGTTATATCGAAGCTATCGACGATTTAAAGAGTTTTTTTGATGCTCATTTACGTAGCGATCGCTTAAATCTACTATCTGGCAAACTAAATTTCCTCTTGAGTGAAGCTAAGGCAACTGATAGTTTTCATACCCCAAGTATTTCTAGAGTTGCTGAGGCCCTGGGATACAATAGTGTGGGCGTTACTGAGGATTGGTTTGAAGGGCGAAAAGAGCCATCGTTTAACGAATTAGAAAAATTAGCCACATACTTTGGATGCCAAAAGAATTGGCTCGTTCATGATGAAGGAAGGCCTTTCGCAAAAGAAACATTTGAGTTTGGTTATGATATTGAAGAGAATGCTAGAAGCTTATTAAAAGGTAATAATGAAGATGAGGTTAAGTTGGTCTGGTTTGCTCGGAACAATACTGAAAACGGTGAACTAGTTATTATCAAGCATTACGATAGTTGGCATGGTTTGGTTCTAGACTCTCGTGTGCATGTCAGTGACAAAGTAGGTATAGGTGGCTCTGAAGACAGAGCGCTCCTATCCTTAACATTAAAGTATCTTTGTAAGTACCATATCTCAAAGATCAGAGGAGCAATAGTTTCAGAACCAGACTTTAACGAATTAATTTGGGCCAAACAAAATCCGATCAAAGTAATTGATAAGTATCGTCACAATTCTTGGATTGAAGATATTTGGGATAGGTCAATGTATTCAAAGAAAGCTAATAGTTACTGGAAAGGATGGAGTGAGATGTGCATGTCTAATGAACTTTATATTAGTGGACATGAGATTTTATCTAAAATATCTATAAAGTAATTTGAGATAAAATAAGTATGCCATACTAGGGCGTGTCATCAATTAGCATAGATATTTCAGAATAAGCTATACTTAGATCGTATTTAGGAATTTGAGCTCAATGACTATGACAAGACGACATGCCCTACGTGATGACCAATGGGAGAGAATTAAAGACATTCTACCTGGTAAACCAAGTGACGTTGGTGTTACTGCAAAGGATAACCGCTTGTTCGTAGAAGCGGTTCTGTACCGTTACAAGACCGGCATACCTTGGCGTGACCTACCTGAACGCTTTGGCGACTTCAGAGTGATTCATACTCGTTTTAGTCGCTGGTCAAAAAAAGGCGTATGGAAGCAGGTTTTTAATCAACTCTCTGAACAATCCGATGACGAATATGCCATGCTAGATGCCACGATTGTTAAAGCCCACCAGCACAGTGCTGGAAAAAAAGGGATCAAGCCATTGGACGCAGCAAAGGTGGACTGAAGACTAAAATACATACTCGAACAGATGCATTAGGCAATCCTACTGGCTTTTATCTAACAGGTGGGGCAGCTCATGACCTGTGTGGCTCAGATGAATTGCTTGATGTCAGTATTAGCCAAACGTGGCTTGCCGATAAAGCTTACGATGCTGATGCCCGCGTTATTGAACCGATTAAAGCAGTGCAAGGTAATGCAGTTATACCATCTAAGTGTCATCGGCTGCAGCCAAGAGACTTCGATAAAGAGCTTTATAAAGCGAGGCACCTAATAGAGAACTTCTTTGCCAAGATTAAGCAGTATCGTGCGATTGCCACTCGCTATGATAAGTTAGCCAGTCATTTCCTTAGTGCCATTCACTTAGTTTCTTGTGTCGTTTGGCTTAATTGATGACACGCCCTAAAGAAAATCAATAAATATGGACGTGCAAGGTAGCCATTACTCGTGGTAATGCGCCTTTAGCAATGTTGCTTTATTGTAATGAAAATAAGGGCACTATACTAGCGTTATTGCGAGCAAATACTGATGTAAATAATAAGGTAAGTAGTAATAAATAATGCTAAACCAAGGATTTAGCGTCTATGTTAAAAAGGCTATTTAGTAAGATTGAAAAAGACAACGTCCTATTATCAAAGGACGTTGTCTTTTTAATGGGTAGAAATGATGTGGAATTTATCTACATTTAAACGATTAATTTAGCGCGGTTAAGGTTTGCTCAAACGCTGCGCGCCCGATTTCACCCACTTGCTGATTGACCAATTGCCCGTCTTGATAATACAGCAATGCTGGCGGACCAAATAGTTTATAACGCGCTAAGATTGCTTTTGAATCAGCCGTAGTCTCCGTGATATCAAGTCTGACCAATTGCCAATCTTGCATTTGCGCAGGGCGATTATGAAATAAGTTTTTCTCCATAATCCGGCATGCAATACACCATTCGGCGGTGACATCGACCAGCACTTTAGGATTGGCGGCGACAATGGCATCTAACTCAGCAAGCGTAGTAACAGTTTTATCTGTTGCATTACTCATGGCTGGTTGATCAGCAGTCGTCTGCATCACCGGCGCGGCGCTTAATGACGCGAGCGGATGCAAGCTGTCGTCATTGCCCAATGCGGCGCCGACGATTAAACACGTCGCCCAAATACCAGCGATTAAGCCTAGCGCTTGGGTCAGCATCCGACCTTTGCCTAGCCAGCTCCACGCCCACATCGCCACGACCATAAACCACAGCGCCCAAACCATCAGCATCACAGGCGAGATAAAGACGCGTTCAATTAATAACAATGCCACGGCAAAAAGCAACAAAGCAAAGCCCTGCTTGACCCAATTCATCCACTCGCCTGCTTTTGGCATGATTTTACCTTGGGTCGCGCCAATTAAGATAAGCGGCGCCGATAAACCAAAACCGAGCATAAATAAAGCGGCAAAGCCAAGGAGCGGACTTCCAATCGTTGATACAGCAAGCAGCGCCCCAAATAAGGGTGCCGAAACGCATGGCGATACCACGAGCGCCGATAAGAATCCCGCAATTAAACTGCCACCCGTACTACCAAGTTTGCTATCCCCCGCTTGGCTTAGACCCTGCATTTTACTACTGATAAATCTCGGCAGACGAATGCTAAATACGCCCAACATATAAAGGGCTAATAAGACAAAAACGATGGCAAACCCAATTAAAATAATCGGATTTTGTAGCCAACCGATAATGCCTAACGATTCGCCAAATACCGCAATGACCGCGCCTAAAATACCATAAGCGATGGCAACACCAATAGCGTAGCTGGTCGTTAAAATAACACCGCGTTTTACCGTTGGATTGTCTTCACGCGCGACGATATTGGCAACAATCGGTAGCATCGGTAACACGCATGGCGTCAATGCCAAGACCAACCCTGCCAAGAACAATAACACCAATGCCAACCACGGATGCGAAGCTAAGCCAAAAGGGTCACTATTAATGGCGTTATCAACGACAACGGTATTGTTTGTTGCAGTTGTAGCGCTATCGTTTGCTGGCATATTACTTGTGACATTGTCGCCTACAACTTCTTCATCGGCACCAGAGATGGTATTGCTAGTACCAAGCTCTGCATCTAATGCTTCATCATCTAACAAAGCGTAATCAATCACCTCGTCATCTGGCGTAGTTTGCTCTGTAGCAAGACGATCAGTATCAGTCGCCTCTGTAGATGCTTGCGCAGTTTCTGCATTGCTGTTATTGCTCGCAGAAACTGTAGCAGTGCTACTTGAACTATTGGCTGCCGATTGTGACGCAGCAATTTTGACCGTGGTTTTTATTTTCTCCGGTGGATAACAAAGTCCTGCTTTGGCACAGCCTTGCCAACCTATCGTTACAGCGGCATTATTTATCGCCTTGCCATTACTACTGCTCAAAACGGTGCTAGCAACCATATTGGCTTGGTCAAAGACCAATACTTGACCAAAGGTCGGATCATCTATGGAGATAGGCTTTTGGCTAAAGCTAAAAGGTGCAGCGCTCACGCCAGCAGGCAACGTTAGCTTAATTTGGTCTTTATAAACATAGTGCTCAGGCGTAATGTCAAAGTTAATGGCTAAGCGCGTGCCATTATTGACAGGTTTACTACTGCTACTGACCTGAAACGCTTCATCAACAGGCAAAAATTTCGGTTGGGTCGCGCTTTTATCACTGCTAAATAAATCGCCCAATCCTGCCGCTTGCGATGCCACTGGCACGGCCGTCAGCCCAGTCGCTGCTAGCCCTGTCAATAATGAACCCGCGCTGAAAGCGAACGCCAACAGATAAGATTTTTTCGACGATTTATTTTGCGTTAATGACGGAGACTTTTCTGCGCTCTTAAGGGACATGAAGGGCTACCTATTATTTCCAATATTCGAATTGACCAATTCACTGTCTGTATGGACTTGTCTATTTACAACCCCAGTTCGGGATAAGCCACATTATAACTCATTGATACTATTTACAATGTTGCTACCTGTCCCTGCTGAGGCATATTTTTGATGGTGGGTTTATAGGGAAACCAGCAATAAGCAATTAAACCTGACAGCAAGTTTGTGATAAACCCCGTGACACTACGATGGCGTGAATGCTCAATCTGACACAAGTTTTTAAGCTCCCCAAACACCGTTTCAACCAAAGAGCGATGATTGAGTAGTGCCTCATCCATAGGCTCAAGTAATTGGGGTTTCATATTACGCCGAAGTTTCGTTATCAGCCTAGTATCACTGTGTTTTGTGAGCCACGCGTTTAGTGCTTTACTGATGTATCCTCTATCACCAAACAGCTTACCAAATAACGGCGTTGCCATATCCTTAACAGGCACTCTGTCATCCGTATTACCCGCAGTGACTTTAACAGATACAAGCTCGCCCTTATGATTGATAATGGCGTGCAGCTTAAAGCCATAGAACCAGCCCATGCTGCTTTTGCCTCGGGTTGCAAGTCCCTTAAAGACTTTATGACGGTAGATACGCTTGTTATGACAAACTGCTATCTTGGTTGAATCAATATAGCTGATACCCGTACAGTCGCCCATCATGCTTTGCAAGTAGCTGCACAGTGGTATGATACTGCGCGGTATAAGCTCTATAAATCGCGAGTAGCTCGGCAGATTTGGAAACTCCCGTTTCATCATGCCAAGCATGTGATGGTAGTAAAACGCCTTAAACTGTCGATAACGTAATTGATGAAACAGTATCAAGATGGTCATAATCTCTGCTACACTTATCTGGCATGCTCTTAACCTTTGGTGTCCCGTTGCGATTAAATGAGCGTCAAACTCAGGTTTGAATTGCTGATAAAAGTCGTCAATATGGCAGTATAGTTCGGTTAGGTTGTCCATGTAAGAAGTCCTTGTTGTGAAGTTTGTCTTGGTAAACTTACTTTAGCAACTTCGGACTTCTTTTTTTATTTTTTTTTTGAGCCCTTATCCCGAACTGGGGTTATATTATATACAACATACTACAATATACTATTAAGGGATACAAAATCATGGTGAGCTATGCTGAAGAAACCGTAGAGATAAACTTGGTAAACTAAGCGTATTGACAGGAGTTTACCATGACCAAGAAAGTAAGAACCTACAGTGACGAATTTAAAGCCGAGGCCGTCAAGAAGATATCAGACAATAATGGCAATATCTCAGCCACTGCAAAGCAGCTTGGCATTGCCATGCAAACGCTATCA
>NZ_JAMYEB010000033.1:0-7775 GCF_033790785.1 Psychrobacter sp. PP-21
TTCTGTGCCACTGGGGCGGTTTGTGGGTAGTCGATGGTGACCGTGGCTTCGTTCGATACCAAACCGTTGATGTCTTCAACGCTATAGCTGATTGGGGTTGGGTCTGCGGTAAAGCCATCTTCTGGGGTAAAGCTGATTGCCCCAGTGTCTGCATCCACATTCCAGCTGCCTTCGCCATCTACCACGACTGATTTGCCATCAGCGGCAATGATGCCACCGGCTGGTGATTGGGTGATGATGACGGTGGTTGGGTCAAGATCTTCTTCAGCATCGGTGTCGTTGGCCACCACGTCTACCACGACAGTCTCACCAGAGTCACCAGTGTCTGCATCGTTCTGTGCCACTGGGGCGGTTTGTGGGTAGTCGATGGTGATGGTAGCTGGGTCAGACTTTAAGTTGGTGCTGTCCACTACGATGTAGTCTACAGGTGTTGGATCACCTGTATAACCGTCCTCTGGTGTAAAGGTCACAGCGCCTGAGGTAGGATCAACGACCCATTCTCCTTCGCCTGTGACCGTCAACGTAGTTACTTCATCACCATTGTCTGGGTCAATTAGCTTGACGGTCGTTGGGTCGATATCGCCCTCAAGGTCGGTGGCGTTATCTAGCACATTGATGACGACTGGCTGACCAACACTGCCTGTTTGAATCTCATCTTCAACGTTTGGCGCCGTTGGTGGGTAGTCGACGGTTATAGTGGCTTGATTGGATTTGTTGCCAGTCAAGTCAGACACTATATATGCCACTGGAGTTGGATCAGCAGTAAAGCCCGCCTCTGGGGTAAAAGTGACTGCTCCTGTTTCTGGATTCACGCTCCATGTGCCTTCACCCGGTACGGTTAGACTGGTGACTTCAAGTCCAGTGTTTAGATTGATTAGTTTGACACTAGTTGGGTCAATATCGCCCTCAAGGTCGATAGCACTACTTAACAAAGTAATAGTAACCGACTGCCCCAAACTACCAGCTATAACTTCATTTTCTACCAATGGCGGCGTATTATCTTCAATGAGGGTGTCATCTCGACTGTTGCTACTTGTACTCGCTAATAGTCCGGCAATTCCCAATCCAGCAGCAGCAGGTATCCACCAAGGGATGACAGCTGCATAGACTTCCCCGCCCAATGCTTGCCCTTCCACGTCACCCACTTCTAATTGAGTAACATAATCATAGGTTTCACCAGTATCTGGAATATAGTAGTAATACTCACCATCTTCAGCAATACCTAGTAGAGCACTATCTGCACTGTCGTAAAAACCTTCAACAATAAGATCGCTCTCTTCGCCTTCTTTTTCAAATGAGACATGGAGGTCGTTCTTAATACGTTTAGTAATAATATGGTTAGGAGCACGGTTTATGGCATTGTCATGAAACTCGTAATTCACTCTTTCTGAGGCTTGAATAACTGTAGGTATGCCATCTTTTGTGACGACTTCTATCTGGCTTACAGTCTCAGTAGTATTATTAGTTTTTACGATGATAGTATTCATTGGTTACCCTTTTTTAAATGCTTTGTTGCCGCTTGAAATACTTTTATGATGCGGCTTTATTTATAATATAAATATACTTGTATCAATTACCCACGCGTTCTTCGACCACAGCGACAACACGGCGGTTAAGCTGACGGCCAGCAGCTGTATCGTTGGTAGCTCTAGGCTGTAGTTCACCATAACCGATAGCATTTAGACGTTCAGGATCGATACCAAACTGAGTAATCAATACTTCTTTTACGGCATCTACGCGTCGTTGTGATAGTGATTGATTATAGCGTTCGCTTGCCCGACTATCGGTATGCCCCTCGATAGTAACCATAGTGTTTGGGTATTGAGCCATGAATTCTGCGACTTCAGATATTTTAGAATAGTATTCAGGCTGTACTACAGATTTGTCCGTTTCAAACAGCACTTCAAGTTCGATGGTCACTTTTTCAGCTAATACTGGTACTACTGGCAAAGCCTCAGGTATCGGCGTTATAACTGCTGTTGGTACTGCGCAGTTGGGTACCACTCGGCTAATTTGATGAGTTTGATAACGTTTGGTTTCTAGTAATGGTAAAGCACTATCACTCGTTATTTGTTCCAGTGTGCTTTTGCCAAAAGCATCCATGTCAACATAGAAAAAGTATGTTTGTCCACCATCAAGTTTATAGTCTGTCTTATCTGCCAACAAATCATTGTCTTTAAAACCAGTAGCATGAGCACTTAACTGATTGCTACCAACGCAAGAGTTAACGGCCGTATAATTGCCAGGGTGCAAGCTCACCTGATATCTATTATTGACAGAAATATTGGCACTGGTTTGTTCTAGGTCATCATCACTTTTACGAATAAACACCAGTCTCGTTTCATTAGCATTGACTTCTTTTGCTAGCACATCACGAAAATCCATGTCGACTTGATTATTCCACATGACGTTATTCACTCTACGACTGTCACCTTCATTATCAATACCACTGTTGCCTGTGACAGCACAGCCAGAAACACCAAGTAGAATAGTAGGTAAAACAATAGTAGCCATAGCTTTCTTTAGTACTTTTTCCATGATGATTTCCTGATTAATAATTTTTGGGTAGGTATTTAAGTCTTACTTTAACTTCAGTTGTTGCACAAATCATGCCATGTGTTTGTGTGATGAAAACCTTTAAATATACGCAAGCTGCAAAATATTCGCGGTTCATTATCTGACATAGACGATACAAATAAAAGAAACTAACCGACTGTTATGTACTCTTATGGTAAGTCCATCACTGTGTCATCAACACTATAAAACGGATCTTATGCATTTAGACTGAGCCGCATTCACTGATACTTAGCAATTGGCAATTTACTAAGGTTTTAGCGCCAGAACTATACTATTCCATTCCAATGCATAGCTAACTTCCCACAAACTACAGCCTGCTTATGATTGGTGACTTTCTCAAACCCCAATGGTAAAAGACTCTACCCTACAACCTAAAAGTATATTTAGCATTAATGCCGTAATAATATTGATAACGAAAATGATTATCATTACAATAGACGCTTAACATACTTGCTGGAAAACCCAATGCAACTGTCTCGCTTATATTCTGCTTTATCTCGCATCAATACTGTAAAAACATCTCGCCACACGCGATCATCAAGCGCGCGGCACTCAGCCTATCTGTCTACATCAATACTATTATTAGGCGCAAGTCATGCAGCATGGGCGCAGACAGATATAAACACTGATTCTTCGTCTGTCTCTCCCAGTGTGGTGCTTGATACCATCGTCGTCACCAGTAGCGCCGATGCGTCAGCGTCTGGACTACCGAGCGCTTATGAGGGCGGACAAGTCGCAACCGGTAGCCGTGTTGGACTCTTGGGTAATCAAGATATTATGGATACTCCTTTCTCCACCACCTCATACACCAATGAATACATTGACCTATGCTGTCAAATCTGTAGACATTGACTTGGGAGATTTTAGTTACGCAGCCTGACGATAAAAGTCAAACCATACCTGTCTTGGCGTTTTATAGCCTAAACCCTTTTGGATTCTAGTCTGGTTGTACTCAAGCTCAATATATTTAGTGATATCACTGATGGCTTCAAACCTTGTTTTATAGTCTTCGTGATACACCAACTCATTCTTTAATATGCCCCAGAAGCTTTCTATGGGCGCATTATCAAAGCAATTGCCACGCCTGGACATTGAGCCCTTAAATTTATGCTTCTTAATGATCTTATGATAGTCATAACTACAGTACTGACTGCCTCTATCAGAATGCACAATCAGCTGTTGGTTGGGTCGTTTGTTCTTGATGGCCATATTGAGTGCACGGCAAACTAAATCTGCTGTCATTCGCTTATTGATGGCATAGCCGACAAGCTCTTTGGTGTAGAGGTCTTTAACACCTGCTAAGTATAGCCAACCCTCATTGGTCCAGACATAGGTAATGTCACTAACCCAAGCTTCGTTAGGACGACTGGTATGGAATTTTTGGTCGAGCAGGTTTGGATAGATAAACTTGTTATGGTTTGAGTTGGTGGTAACTTTAAAACGCTTGTGACGACGGCAAGCAATGCCGTATTCTTCTTTAATGCGTCTTACCATGTATTGACTGATATGATGGCCTTGCTCTGCAAGATGAGCATGCAATCGCTCACAGCCATAACGCTGCTTAGTTTCATCATGAGCCACGCGCACTAGCAGCTCACACTGGTTGCGGTGGATCTGCTGATTACTAACACCACGATTTATCCAGTTGTAATAGCTTGATGGCTTGACATCTAATACGTGACACATACAGGTGATGCTAAATATCTTCTGATTATCCTTGATAAAGACGTACTTCATCAACTGTCACTGCGTGCATAGCCCTTCGCCTTGCGTCACTAAAACAGTCTCCCAGACTGTTTCTTAACGTTCCTCATTCGCGAAGTACGCCGTGGCCTTTTTTAGAATATCTCGCTCTTCCTGAGCAACTTTTAGATCACGTTTAAGACGTTTATTCTCTTCTAGTATAGCCATGAGCTCAGGATCATATTCTTTAGTACCGATCAGCTTGCCTTTATCAGCTTTGTTTTGCCAGTTAGATAATGTCTGCATGGCGATGCCAAGCTGCTTTGCAGTCGCTGAAACATTGCCCTTATTATCTGCTATCTTTTTAACGGCTTCAGCTTTGAATGCTGCACTATAGGTTCTGATTTTCTTAGTCATGATAAACTCCTCATTGAGTCGTTAGTTTACCAAGTTTGGTTCTACAGTTTTTTCAGCATAGCTCAAAACATTGTTTACATTTAGACAAAGTTATAAACGTTGATATATATACATAAAAAGCTAATATGGTAACAACAGTACAAAAATTATGGCTTAATATTTTTTATAATAAGAATTATTATTTTAATAATATTGCTACAAATACAAAATGATTTTGGAAGTTTATCTTAAAAATGAAACGTCAATAAATTAAGTGATTTATCTATAGGAGGTCAATTGCTATGAACAGCATAACCGTACTATTATCGGCTAAATCAGCCAATTTAGTAGGTTGCCAGATTATCAAGGCTGCTCGAATGCTGTTTGCCTGTAGCATTACTCCTTCACTAACGTTAGTTAACATAGTGACCGATAACATCGCTCTTCGTTCCAAAAATCATCAATATATCCCTCGTATAACACCGCACTTGCAGGTTTACTTACCCAAAGTAAAGCCTTCTATCGTCCAGCGCATAACACCTGATAAGAACATACTATTAAAAAATATGGCTCACTCCATCATCGGTGGTCTCTGTAATACATTTACCGTTCTGCACAAGTCTGTATATGGTCAAACACCATACAGCCAAGAAACCAAAAGCCATAAGCCAAATCTCTTTCAATTTCATGCTGACAACATCTTAGTAAAACGAGATGAAATAGAGGCTATGTACTTCAGTATCATGAGTTGCAGCAATGCTATGTCAATCACTACTGGTGATACTGAGCATGTCTTCCAAACCATTATCCAGCTATCGCCAACAAAAATTAAGGACAACAAAATTCACTTATGATTCTAGATTGCAACCTAGTTTAGAATTCTTTAATCAAGGATGATTCTATGAAAACTATAACCGTTAAGGCCAACAATCAAGTAGGGACAGTTGTTGAACACACTGTGATCACACAAAACAATATACCCACAGTCATACAAGCTACTGATAAAACGAATTATGAGATTTTTGATGTAGCAGCTGGACGAGCTCCTAATAATATTGTCACCAAACGCGTGAATAAAGACCTACATGTTTCTTTTGAGAATAATAGCCAGAACCCTGATCTCATTATTGAAGGGTTTTATGATATTGATAGCGCGCTCGTCGGTGCTGCTGGAAATGGAAATTACTATTACTACCTTCCTGATACAGGTGACGTGACTGACTACGTTACTGAGATGCAGGTAGGCGAGGTGCAAAGTCACTCTCTGGGCGGAAATGCGTACTCCAGTCCTTGGTGGATAGGGGCAACAGATGCTGAAGGGTTTGCAGCGTTACCATGGTTGTTGGGTCTAGCAGGTGCAGGAGTCGCAGCAGCAGCTTTAGGGGGAGGGAGTAGTAATAATAACGATGATAATTCAGAAGTAGACACTACCGCCCCTGATGCCCCAAGTATTGATGCTTTCGACGGTACGACCGTTACAGGTAGTGCTGAGCCTGGCAGTCGCGTAGATATCTTAGATGCAGATGACAATATCATTGGTACGGGAGCAGCAGATGCTACCACAGGTGCTTACGAGGTAACTCTTGATACACCGCTTGCCAATGGTGAGACGATTAATGCCATTGCTACCGATGCGGCAGGTAATACCTCAGTAGAATCTGATCCAGTAAACGCCCCCGACACTACTGCTCCTGATGCTCCAAGTATTGATATTGGTAATGGTGACGCCTTGATCACCGCTGATGAGATTAGTGATGATCAAGTCACTGTCTCTATTGGTTTACCAGATAATGCTTCTGTAGGTGACACTGTTACTGTTAATGGTATCGACCAGCTAATAACCGATGATGACATCGTAAATGGTATGGCAACCGTAACTATTGATGCACCACTAGAAGGTCAATCACTGCAAGTCACTGCCAGTATCACAGACATAGCTGGAAACGAGTCGACGGCTGTTACAGTTAATGCTACTCGAGACACAGATGATGCGCCTGAAGCGCCAGACGGTGTAGCTATCGGTAACGGAGATGCCTTTATCACAGCTGACGAGATAGAGGGCAATCAGGTAGATGTTATTGTTGATTTGCCAGAGAGTTCGAGTGTTGGTTATACCGTGATTGTCAACGGTGTCGAAAAAGTTTTGACTAATGACGATATTGAAGCTGGTAATGTTGAGGTGGAAATACCTGCACCAGAGGAAGGAGCTGCATTAGAGGTTTCTGTCAGGATCGAAGATACGGCTGGTAATATCTCCCCTGCTGTAACGGCCAACGCTATTCGAGACACCACAGCCCCTGACACACCGCTTGCAGCACCAGTCATCACCGACAACGTAGATGGCAATGGCGATTTGCTTGATCCTGTCGAAATCATCCCTGATGACGGCATCACCAACGACAACACCCCAGGTGTGGTCATACCAGATAGTGAATTGGCTAACGGCACACCGACATTGTTGGTCGATGGCGAGGCCGTACCAGCCACCTTAGTGGATAACACCCTAACGCCTGACACCCCACTTGCTGATGACACCTATGACATCAGCTACACCATTACAGATGCTGCCGGTAACGTGAGTGCCGCGTCTCCTGCGACCACCATAACGGTTGATACCGTGGCGCCTGGCGGCGAAGCAGATGCCGCTATCGCAGCACCAGTCGTGGTCATTGACGACGAAGCAGATGATGGGGTCAATGCAGAAGAGTTTGCAGATGGCGTTCAAACCCAAGTGACCCTGCCATCTGGCACGGTTGCAGGCGACACAGTAACCTTGACGGTAACTCTGGCTGGTGGTGATCCGATCACCGTTGAGTACGAAGTGACTGAAGATGATCTTGATGCAAATCTTGGTAACGGTATTGTTGACGTGACCATTCCAAATGATGCAGACGATGGCATCACTGCCGATGGTGAGTATAGTGTGACCGCCACCGTAACTGACGCGGCTGGTAACGTGAGTGCGCCTAGTAACGCGGTGAGCTTTACCGTTGACACCACAGCCCCTGACACACCGCTTGCAGCACCAGTCATCACCGACAACGTAGATGGCAATGGCGATTTGCTTGATCCTGTCGAAATCATCCCTGATGACGGCATCACCAACGACAACACCCCAG
>NZ_JAMYEB010000034.1:0-6104 GCF_033790785.1 Psychrobacter sp. PP-21
TAAATCAGATAACGTATTTCTATACAAAGTTATTGTTAGAGTTCTAACGATCTAATAAGCTATCATTCTCTTTAACTGGTTAAATAAATAACTCTTTTAAATAACTTATCTAATGTTTATACCCACTTTATAAGTCGTATTTAGAAATAGATTAAGCCATCTATTGTCTTTGTATATCTAATACCAAACCAAATCAATCTATTCAGATAACGTCTATTTGCTAGCTATAAACCATGGCCAGCCTCAAAACTTAGAAACCTCGCTAAACTTAGAAATTTTCACATTTCAGACATGAATCAGACGTTCCAATATAGGCACAGGCTGATCATTGAGAAAAATAGCATTTAGCTACGTGAAAAGTAACAATCTAAACATCAATAAGTAGTCTATAGACGGCATATAGCTATACAGCTACATGGAAAACAACACTTCTGTATCTTCGCTAACAATAGTGTATATACACATCGTAATCTGCATCAAAAGTGACGTTAGGAACGGTATTGCCGATGTATGAACAAGAAAAAGTCTATTTAAGATGGTAAGGAAGCACTATCAACGTGAAAAGTGATGCTAGAAACGATACTGCTAGTGTATGAGTAGGAAAAAGTCTATTTAAGACGGTATGAGAGTATTAGCTACGTGAAAAATAACATATTAAGCAGGAACAAGAACGATTCTATACCTACAGCAAAAAAAATCGCTACTGACTGAAAATATATACTTCATAATTTTGACTGAGAACAGAGTTAAACAGACGGATAGAACGCTAATAGAGCATCAAAAGTGTCGTTCGGAACAAGGAGAGTGCAATAGCTACGTCAAAAGTAACAGTTGAAGCCTGAAGACTCACTTTCTAGGCATGAAAAGATGCAGTTTAGGCTGCAAAACCTACTAAAGAGACGGAAGGGGTATGACAGGCTGTTTTTCTGATTATAAGTCTGCGATTACCAAGGAAAATTGAGAAAATTAGGGTCAAAAATAGAGAAAATGACACGAAAATAGGGGTATTTCACCAAAAATAGCTATAAGTCCGACTTCTGCCAAAAATAATAGCCTACTAATCCAGAATCAGGCTGTCTTCATTGTATATGTGATCATAAACTGCTTTATGAAGTTATTAAGCCAGCAGTCCCAAGTGCGCCCATTTTCACTATCGTTCTAATGGCGCCCTCGGGTGCTGGTAAGGGGGAAAAAGCCCCCCTTAACCCCCAAAATCAAAAGCCGTCGAGATCACTATGAATGCCACCAAGTCACCTAAGTCTGGTATTAAAGAACAAAGAAAAATTGAGCTAACGCTCAGAGTTAATTCGTATGAGCACGAATTAATAAAGAAGCGTCAGACCGAAAGAACAATGAGTCGATGGCTCAGAAATCTAGCTCTAAAATCAACACCAATATCTATAGCCGACCCTAATTTAATTCGTCAACTTGGACGAATTGGTTCTAATCTAAATCAAGTAGCAAGACGTGTGAACACTGATAAGGAATTAGATAAGCAGGTGCTAAACGAGATAACCGCTATTAGAAAGTTAATGCATGAGTTAATAAATCAGAATCTAAAAGACGCAAGGAAGGCGGACGATGATTGTTAAATTTCATGACCATGGAAAAGGTCCTGCGAGTGGTGCGACTAATTATTTGTTGAAAGAACGTGACAAATCTTCTGACAATCCAGAATCTAAACCTTTACCGTTGAAGAAGCGTGAACATGCGCGTGTGCTGAGCGGTGATCCTGTTCTTACTGAGCAACTGATCAATACCACTCCTTATAAACAAAAATACAAAAGCGGTGTTCTCTCTTTCGAGAAGCGTGCTAATGAGCTAACAGAAAAGCAGAAATTTGAGATCATGAAAAAATTTGAGGAGGTGATTTTCTGCGGACTGGAGCGTGATCAGTACGATATTCTATGGATTGAACATGCCGATAAAGATATTGATGAGGCACATCCAGTCGGTCGCTTAGAGCTAAACTTTCTGATTCCAGGACAGGAACTGCGAAGCGGTAAAAGGTTACAACCTTTTTATGCAGGAGCTGATTTGGTTAGGGTTGATGCTTTTAAAGATGTTGTTAATTACGAGTATAAATTGGCCGATCCAAATGAGCCTAAGCGCGCGCGATTGACTAATTCGCACTCAGAAAATTCTGCACCACCCTCAGCTTATATTACAAAAGGCTATGACCGCCAAGCTGCTAAAAAAGACGCTGAAATCATTAAGAATCCACCGAATCGTGAGGTATTACGTGAGGCTATCAATCGAAGAATGGAATACGATTTTAATATAGAACAGATTAAGTCTCGTGAAGGCGTATTGCTAAGTTTGAGACGGCTCGGACTAAAAGTAGAGCGTGCAAACAGTGAAAGTTGCATCTCAGTAAGCTGTAAAAACCTGAGAAATAAAAAGGGTGAGCCTATACATTTAAGGCTTAAAGGTGATATATACAAAAAAGATTTTGATGCTAATAAGAAGCAGGAGCATACGATAGAAGCAGCACAAAGAGCTTATGTGTCACGATTACCGAGAGAGTATGAGCGTAATAAAAGGACCTTAGCTAAAGGCATTGAGATAAAAGAGAAGTATCACGCAGGTTTATACAAAGACGCAGAGCTGCCAGAGCCGTTAAAATTGAACATCGTTGACATACCCCTAGAGATCATCAAAGAGCAGCCAGAACGCGAACCTACGCGTCCAAGCAAGCATTTAGATACACCAACTACGGGCTTTTAACTACTGAGAATGGGGTTGTTTGATTAGGAATACTTTTAGTAAGGTTGCATTCATCGTTTCTCGTCAATGAGGCTCTTACTATTTTTTCTTGCGTTTGAATGTTGGTTTTATAGAAACCATTTTCTGTCTATTTTTTTTCCATAAGCTAGGATGAGTACTTTTGAGCTGACCTACCTTAGAGTTAAGACTCTCCCAATCACTATTATAGTCAGCAAAGTTTTTCTCAACATCAAATCGTAAAGAAAGTTTGTGTATAGCAGCTCGAATTTTTAGCCTCCTATCCTTGTGGATCGTAGGCTTTCGCGAATCCACGGTAAAACCAGTTATAGTTTTACCTGTACCATTAACAGAGGGACAGAAAATTTCTTGCTTGGCTCTATTGAGTCGATGGTTTTTACTGTAGAGCATGGTACAAATTTTAGATATAAAATCTGCTTTTTGATTCTGTGTTAAAGGCCGTGAGCTCGAAATTGTTATATCGTCAACATATCTACTATAAGCAATTTGTTGGTTGGCCAATGCTTTAACCAGCAGTGGCTCTTTATCGTAAAAAACTAGCTGTGCAAGATAGCCACTAGTCTTCCAACCTTGAGGAAGCTGGTCTTTATATGTCGTTAACTGAGTTAGGATGTCAGCAATATCAGGCTCCATACGAAAGAAACCTTGCCAGATACTACGGATATTCTCATAGTCACAATTGGGAAAAAAGCTCTTTATATCTTCTGATATAACCACAGATTTACTGCAATGAAAGGCAGCATGAGTTCTACAGCTTCGAGGATTTATAAGGTCTGCAACGCCACCTTGCATGTAGATGGGATAAAATACTTTTTTAAGGAGTCTATCTAGAATTTTTTGATGAATGGCTTTTAGCTTAGGTCTTGCATTATGAGTTTCTCTCACCTCGCCATTAGGTTTGATAATCTTTTTCCCTGGACACCAGTATTTGTCTTTGTTCGCAAGTATATACTCTAAATTCTTGACTGTTGTTCCTAACAATTTAGCTAATGAGCTAATATTTGCAACTGGTGTGACATTAGGCAGAGGAGTAAAACTCATTATTTAAGCTTCAACCAACGAATAGATTGTTTCAGTTAAAGCTTCAATCTGTTTATCTGTAATTTCCGAAATAGATTCTTGTTTATCAGCTAAAAACACAAGGATGCTTATAGGTACTTGTAATGTACCAGCTATTGATTCTAAGTTTGATAGGGTTGGTTGGCGCTTGTCTTGTTCTATTAAAGACAAATATGATTCAGATATATTTGATGAATCACTCAGTTGTAACTGCGTCATACCTTTCAGTTTTCGACACTTTCTTATAACACTGCCGATTTTCATAGTCTTAACCTTATGTGAGTGATAAGGTCTGCTGTGCTACATTGGCAGATTATCGCTATTTTCACTAATAAACTTGATTAGCCTCATTATGCTAGGTATATAAGATATTCCTCTACCTAATATTTCTAAGGCTTTAGTTTTATAGTTCACTTCTTCCGAAGACAAGTTCTCGATTATTAAGTCGAGATCCTGTATAGCTTCTTCAATCTTTCGATTAGCACTGGGCTCTAACGTATCATGCGTAGTTGCTTGGATATCAGCAAGCTGATCTCGCAACTGTCTTAAAAGATCTTTATCGTTCATGTTGTTTATTCTCTGACAGTACGAAGTTGTACCAGTCGACAATACAATTAAACCTGAGAGAAACAACGTTAGAGCGCCACAAACCTTATACTATGGCGAAGCCTCAGTCGAACTGTTAACCAAATGACTAATGTGAAAGGCCAAAAGAGTTAATATTCAAGGAGAGGTATTCGAGTCTTCCAGCTATAAAAATAGCGGCTGAAATCAGCCAATTACGGGGTTTAATTAATCGATAATAGCTTTTAAAACGCATATAGACGAAACGTCTATTCTTGCGTCATATTATCTATAACTTTACTGAGAGTCAAGTTTGCTATTGTAACATCGAATACATGTTTGATTATTTGAAGCACTAATAATCAAGATACTCTTGAATAGGACGCCTGTTAAATTGTGAAGCATCTTTTTTCAGGCGATTCATCATTTCAAGCTCCCATACCTTAGTATCCTGCCCTGCTGGACTAGTAGAGCTCACAAGATGGTTGTAGTCTGCTATAAATTGAGGGTTGCGAGCGATACGTCCTAGCTGTTTGTCACTCAAACCTTTCACTGTGAACAAATCACCGTTCTCTGCATTTGTACCTAACAGCCCATCAATTTTCTTTTTCTGACTCTTATCTTTGTTCACTTTAATGTAGAATGTGAAGGCCACAATGTTACGACCTTCTTTATGTTGTTCGTAAGACGCTGTGATGTTCGTATTGTCATTAATCTCTCTAATAGCATGGTCTAGCACCCGTTTTTTGAAGTTCCCCATAGTTTTATATTGATGATCTTCAATCCCTAAACGTGCGCGTAAATCTTCAATTTTAATTTTCGGAGTCTTACGTACGCTAAACCACTGCATCAAGATCTCGAATATGCGTAAAGCATAAATACTACTTAAATCTTTTATCTGCTTTAGTTCATACTCTGTATATTTCTCGCTAAGTCTAGTTATAAGTGGAATAACATCACTTCCAAACATCACCTCAATGTAGCCACCGCCTTCACTATATGATGCACGTTGTACGAATCTAGAATGGTTAACCTTAGTATTTCCTCTAGCATCCTTGTCTGTCCAAACAAACTCACTTTCATAAAGACTCTCACAGGCAGACTTTAATGAACGATAAGAAGTTGTTTTGTCACATCCAAAATGTTTCTGATAGTCAGAAGCTTTAATACGATGTACACCTCCAACCTTAGACATAACTCCTTGATCTCTTGCTTCAATGATAGCCAGTATAATTACACGTTGGGCTACTAAATTTATTGTATACGCAGCTTCATTTAGCGCATTAGCCTTACTAACCAACTTATTATCCGACATAATTCATTGCCCCAATATTAATATGCATACAATACTAATATAATGTATATATATATACAAGCTTATATCACAAGTATATATATGGGTGTATAAACGTATATATATGGGTGTATAAACGTATATATATGGGTGTATAAACGTATATATATGGGTGTATAAACGTATATATATAAGCTCTGAAACCCTTTTGTTATAGAGCTTGCGGGATTCCTAAAAGCTTTTAAAAGTACCTAAAAGCATTAAAAACCTTTTTTGGTTATTATTAATCAACAAAAGAGCAAACAGAGTCGTTTCTAAATCAGATAACGTATTTCTATACAAAGTTATTGTTAGAGTTCTAACGATCTAATAAGCTATCATTCTCTTTAACTGGTTAAATAAATAACTCTTTTAAATAACTTATCTAATGTTTATACCCACT
>NZ_JAMYEB010000035.1:0-5689 GCF_033790785.1 Psychrobacter sp. PP-21
GTACATGTAGTGAGCTTTTGGATCATTATTTTTATTTACCATATATGGGCTTAGCGTGAGAATACGACGTGCTTTCGTCCTTCCATCATTACTAATGAATAGACTAATAGATAAAAGTTTGACAGAAAACCTAAGAAAATATTTATTATAATGAAATATTCAGAACCCACTAGAAAGCTTCTCATGATTCTTGAGTTTCCCGCTGAGGTAAAGCCAAAGAACATAAACCAACCTATATTTATAAAAAGTAATATTAATGCAGTTATAAGAATAGTTCTTTTGGGATTTTCACCGACTGCATGATTTAACTTATCTGGGTTTTTTGCTGCTAGTTTAAATTCCCTGACAACTTTGTTTGAGACCCCTTTCATGAAATAAGTGAGAGTAATTATAAAAAATATTAATACAAAATATAGTAGAACTACATCGTTCAGTAACCTTATTCTACCCGAAGCTAATTCCATTGATTGTGCAAAGGGGGTAATACCTTGATAGTTTTTGAACTTGGAGCCTAGTATTAAAGAAGTGAAAAAAATTGCAAAAAACCCATGAAAATAAGCATAATTAAAGGGCGATAAATCGTTTAATAGATTAACCATAGTTTTATGAGAAATATAATGATGATCTTCTGTCATTTTTTATGTTCACCTTAATTTTTTTAGGCTATACCTCAAAGAAACTAGTTATTTCGCCCCTCAAACCTATTAATAGACCACTTAAAACAGACTGGCATAAAGGAACCACCTATATCAGTCTGTTTTAAGTGGTCGGTTTTTGTCGTTACCTTGAGAAGTCATAGTCTGCTTCATTTCCATCTAAATATTCGCGTATAGGGCGTTTCTTACTGAATCTAGAAGCGTCTTTTTTGATCTCACTAACTATGAAATCACTATACGCTGACCAGTTCTTACCAGCGTCACCTTTGGCCAGACTACTGTATGTGCTTATAAACTCTTTATGCCGACTGATACGCCACAACTGTTTATCTGATAGTCCGTCTATCGTAAACATATTGCCAGTATCAGCGTTGGGCTTTTTGTTTGTCTTGTTAGCTTTAGGCTTTTCATGCACAGTAAACGCAAAGCCTATGATTGTTCGACCTTGTTTTACATTACTATATTTAACTCTGATATTTGTTTTCTCATTTATCTCTTTAACTGCTAAATCAAGAACACGTTTTTTAAAATCTCCCATATTTTTATATTCATTGATACCAATTCCTAGCTGACCTCGCAATAGTGCGTAATCAAACACTTCTGATTTCTTCGCACTTAACCATTTTACTGTCAGCTCATACAAACGCACAGAGTAAACACTGTTAAGCGTGGCGATGAACTCTAGGTCATATTGTGTAAAGTGTGAACCTAAACGAGTAATCTCGTTAATAACGGCAACAGTAAAAATGATCTCAATGCGACCCTCACTTTTAACATACCTGACTTGTTGAACCCAGTTTGTCTCAACCTTACTACCAGTACCATCTGAAAACGTAAAATAGCGCGCTCTCAAGCCTTTCCCAGCCTGAGCTAATACCTTATAGGCAGTATCAATTTGTATATTAAAAACTTCAGCATATCTTTTCGCACTTATAGACAAAGGCTTATTGAACCCTAACCCTTGCTCTGTCTCTCTTGCATCAACAATAGCTAGCTGTATTAAACACATCTCAGTTAAAGATAGGTTTTGAAAAGCTGTGATAATTCGATTTGATTTAACAACTAAGTCTTGCCCACCATTTTTTTTCTTATTATTCATAAGCTTCCCTGCCTTTAATCATTTTTAGTTAAAAAGACTATTATATATAATGTCAATTAATAGTCAAATAATAATGTGTCAATTAATACGGCATAGACGTCCATTTATAACGGTATAAACGTCCATTTATAACGGTATAAACGTCCATTTATAACGGTATAAACGTCTATTAATGAGGTCTGAACCCCTTTATTTTCGGTAGATACAGCTTGCTTAAAAGCATTTAAAAGCATTTAAAAGCATTAAAAGCATTTTTAGTTGTGGATAAGTAATAAAAGAAAAAGAAAAAATAGAGGTATGTATAATTAGAAATTTGGTGATGGATTATCTCTACTATCATTTACATTACCTGTATCTATCCCTCTATCAATGACTTTTAAATCGTTATTAATGCTTCTTAAATCATCGCCAGATAACTTTTCAGCGTAATCAGTAGTAAATCTACCTAAACTGTCTCCAAGCTCTCTAACGTGCTTCTGGACGCTATCATTGCTCATTAAAGTATTCAGTCCTTTGTAAGCAACCTCGTATTGCTTAGCTGTCAGTCTAATAGTCTGATTGATATGTTGTTCTGCTAATGCTCTGCTTTCGTCTGTTTTTTCACTGTTATTTGCATATTTAGTCAGTGCAGCTAGATAAGGTTGAGCTGTTATTATTGTCGCAGTCACTCTGCTAGTATCATTCCTACCTAATCTTGTTTGATGCTGTTGTACCTGTTCAGCTCTTTGTCTGTCTAGCTTAGCGATAAAATCATAAAAGTCTGCTGTAACAGTTTGATGGTGAGATCTTTCTTTTTGGTTATCTACTAATATATTTATAGCAGCTAGGTTGTTTTGCATGACCTCAAGGCTAAGCATACCAACGACTAGCTCGTATTTTTCTAGATACTCTTTCTCAATTGTATGAATACCTAGAGAGTGAGCGAATTCATTAAGTATGGCAATTTGTCGATAATCGAACTTTTCTGGGTAATGTTCCGATTTTTCGTTACGTCCTTTACTTAACCTCTTACTGTCTTGATTGCGCATAAGCAGTCGGTAAGCTAGAACCTTTTTCTTGTCTAGCGTATCAGCTTGTATTCTTCTAGTATTTTGTTCTGCTTCAAGAGCTTGTCGAGCTGCGTCTCTAGTTTTTTGATCAATTTGTCTTTTTCGCTCATGAAAGGCTCTTTCGTATTCGTTGTCAAAGGGGCTTGGGGCTGGTTTTGCTCTTGCTGCAATGCTGTTGTTGACTCTCGCAGCTTCTGATTTGCTATTTTCAGCTCGTTGTTTCGTGTTGTCATTGATTTCTGATGTTCCACTAATTGCTGATACTGTGTTCTTAGATCTGACTGCGTTTTCATCAATTCTTTGAAGCGTTCTCTCGATAGCTTCAATTGCTCCATTAGTTGCCTTTGGTAGGTTTTTGCATCGTTCAGCTGCCCAATCATTTGCTGATTTTGCGTCTCTAACTCTGTCTGCATTTGCATCAACGACTCGTTGTGTTGTCTCAATGATTGATTCTGTGTCTCTAACTCTGTCAGTGCTTTCTCCAAGCCTTCGACTAACTCGGTCAATGATTGATTCTGTGTCTCTAACTCTGTCTGCGTTTGCATCAATGATTCGTTTTGTTCGATTAATTCGTTCACTGTTTTCTCTCTCAATTTTGTTAGACGCTTCTAGCACCAGGCTATTACGCTCCGCGATCATAGCGTTAATCTCACCACGGATCGTCACTGGTGCGATGCCAGTAAATTCCTGCTCATTATCTAAAGCTTCTTTTTTAGCCTTTTCGTATGCGTCACGCTCTAGCTTGGTCGCAACCGAACCCATTTTAAGCTGCGGCTCAATATCTTTGCCTTGGTCTGCATAGCTACGGCAATCTATTAAATCGTGCTTATGCTCAGCTAACTTCTCATTAGCAATCTGTTCCCACAGCTGACGAATTTCCCTAAGCTCATCATTGACTCGTTCTATCTCAAATCCAAGCTGACGACGCTTCGTATCGGACAACTCAATATCGGCTTTGTCAGTCAATACAATCTCGTTGTCATTACCTATTACGGCTTTACGAGTAGTAAACATGATATGAGCATGAAAGTTACGAGGGTCAGCACCGCGCTCAATCTCTCTTTGAGTTGGTTTGTGAATAGCACAGTCAGCAATCGTGTCGTAACGATCCGCTAGGGTCTGGGCGAACCTATGTGCTATGTCTTTGCGATCTTGTTCGCTTAACTCATGCGGTAAATTGACCAACCACTCTCTAGCCACTCGCGCATCTTTTCTTTTTTCGGCGCTCTCTGCTTTATTCCATAAATCGCTACGATCAATAGTAACGCCTGCATCAGCTAATGCTGACGGCAAAATAATATCGGCACTCATGACACCTGAGCGTTTAGAGTAATCATGCGTCTTACCGTAACGCTCATCCTTTAATTTTTCCCCTGCTCGATAACTAGCAGAAGCAACAGCACTTTGTCCGCTACCTCGTGATATTGATTTAGTCGATGCGAGAAAAATAGCCATTTTCAAACACTCATGCTTTTGCTTTTTAGCACTACGTCTTTTCGTTGTGGGGGGGTGTGGGGGCTTTGCCCCTGCCGACGTTTGACTTCACAAATGTACGACCGAAGGAAGTAAACATTTGTGAAGTCGAAAACTCGCACTTAGTCAGTGGGACTCAACCATCCGTCAATTAACTATATCATAATAGATTGTTAGAGTCTGGCGGAGTTGCTATAGTCGGGTAAATAGGTAATTTGATATTTTAGGAGGAAGGTATGAGCTTACTAGGTGGTAATGATTTAAAAGAACAGCAGAAGATTAATGATCTTGAGCTAAAGATAAATAGGGAGAGACAGAAGTTAGATAAGAAGCTGACACGACAAAAAATTCTACTGGGTGCCTTTTTGGTAGATGTTTTAGAGAATGATTCAGTAAATGGCTTAAAGGAATATACAGCTAACAATCTATTAGGTTTTTTGAACAGACAGACGGATAAGGATTTAATGGCAGATTTAGTAAAGGGGCTTGGTGGTAAGGTTAACATTGAAAATAACAATGAAACCAAAGCAGACTCTGAAACACTTTAACAATTTGAGAGCTTATATATGTCACAGCATTTAAGAGAAAAAGGATTCCAACAGACAGTTTCTATCGTAGTGGTTTCTTATACATGTCTCTTGATTACTTAACAGCAGGATGGAATATATGGCAATTAGAATAAAATTATATGCAGCTATAGTAGCCATTTTCTTCGTTAGCGGATGTCAACCCTCTGCTAACGAAGATCAAAATTTTTCTAATTACAATGAATCTCTATTAAATTCTAGTAAGCTCAGTGAGAGAAAATCTGAAAACATGGTTTATGTCACTGCTATTGAAACAGATTCTAGAGATGGAGATGCGGCAGCTTACAGGGGAACCCTTAATGTTATAAATGGCTGTTTATTTATGGGTGATATGTTAGTGGTAATAGTTAATCCGAACCTAGAATGGGAGCAGAATCCCTTCGTTATTTACAACAGAGTAAGTAATGAAAAATTTAAGATTGGAGATGTAGTCACTGTTGGAGGATCTTCTGCTGATTACTCACTGGTAAATGAAGAAAATTTAAAATGGAAATATCCACCAAACGCTAATTGTAAGTCTAAGAGAGTTTGGCTGGTTGGTAACATGGTTCATTGATATATTTTTTTAAGCATATTTATGGCGAACCAAGCAGGCTCCTTCCTTGGTTCGGTTCCCTAGTGAGGACTTGA
Source organism: Psychrobacter sp. PP-21 (assembly GCF_033790785.1). Classification (NCBI taxonomy): domain Bacteria; kingdom Pseudomonadati; phylum Pseudomonadota; class Gammaproteobacteria; order Moraxellales; family Moraxellaceae; genus Psychrobacter; species Psychrobacter sp. PP-21. Next base: position 5,495 of record NZ_JAMYEB010000035.1, read on the forward strand.
ATCCTAGGCTATAGGCTAGTGGTATCGGTATATTGAGTTATTTAGGTAATCTCGGTGTACTTCGTTGTGTACATGTAGTGAGCTTTTGGATCATTATTTTTATTTACCATATATGGGCTTAGCGTGAGAATACGACGTGCTTTCGTCCTTCCATCATTACTAATGAATAGACTAATAGATAAAAGTTTGACAGAA
>NZ_JAMYEB010000036.1:0-5088 GCF_033790785.1 Psychrobacter sp. PP-21
GATACAGTCAATGTTCAAGGTTACGATTTTGAAGTAACTGAATTTTTTGAAATAAAGGGTAGTAACTTTGATGCAACGCAGGCGCAAGTCGTGGTATCCAAAAACGGTCGTGAAGTGGCGAAACTGACTCCAGAAAAGCGTACTTATATTATCAGCACGATGCCAACAACTGAAGCTGCTATTGACCCCAGTCTTATGCGCGATGTTTATGTCGCACTGGGCGAACCTATTGCCGATGGTAGTAACCAATGGGCATTAAGGATTTATGTAAAACCATTAATTCGCTGGATTTGGTTAGGGGCAATTATCATGGCTCTAGGTGGATTAATTAGTATGCTTGATAAACGATACCGCATCAAAAAAATTAAAGCTCCGTTGCTAGTTACTGGTAGTTTGGCTACTTATGGAGTCAATGAGGTAGCTATTGAGCAGGCAATCTCAGTATCGACGATGTCGACACTAAAGGAGAAATAAATGACTATGTCGAATAATACTCCTGAGCAAAAAGATAGCCAAAACAGTAAGCAGCGTAACCCAAAGACAATGAAAAAAAAGCAGACGAAGCTATGGTTCTTAATTCCGCTTATCCTCTTTTTTGGTTTGGTAGTTATATTGTACATGCGCTTAGGTAAACCAACAGACATTGTGACCAATACCGCTCTTGAGCGTCCGGTTCCTACCTTTGAGCTGCCGTTATTAGCAGATACTACCCGTACTATCACCAATGATAATTTGCCGGATAAGCCGTTTTTACTTAATGTTTGGGGCTCATGGTGCCCAACTTGCGTTATTGAGCATCCGTTTTTAATGCAACTAGAAGAGCGCGGCGTTGATATCGTTGGTGTGAATTATAAGGATGAGATTGGTAATGCGCTCAGTTACTTAAACCGAGGCGGTGATCCATTTTCTATGTCTATTCAGGATTCATTGGGTCAGTTTGCTCTAGACTTAGGCATAACTGGTGCGCCCGAAACCTTTGTTGTGGATGGAGATGGCATCATTCGTCAGCATATTGTTGGTGAGATTAATGAAGCCAATTGGCAACAGCGTGTTAAGCCGTGCCTGACAGTACTTAATAAGGCTAATAAGAACAACGATAGTCCTGATCTCATTCAGGTTGAGGAGATGTGCAAATGAACGTTACTCGAATAAGAGCTCCTCAACTAAAACCCAATATAGTTTTAAAACTAGCAAGCTTAATACTAGCGTGTCTGCTTAACATGACGGCAAACGCAGCTATTGACGTATACGATTTTGACTCACCACAGCAAGAAGCTCAGTATCGTGGATTAATAGAAGAGTTTCGCTGCCCAAAATGCCAAAATCAAAACCTTGCAGCCTCTGATGCACCGATTGCACAGGATCTAAAGCAAAAAGTCTATGATTTAATTAAAGATAGACGTAGTGATGCTGAAATACGCGTCTATATGCAAGAGCGCTACGGTGACTTTATTAGCTACAAGCCGCCTATGCGACCATCAACATGGATCCTATGGTTTTTTCCACCACTATTATTGCTCGTCTTAATTATTGGTTGGTTTTGGCAAAGTAAGCGTCGCCAAGTTGTTGCCCGTGGTCAAAGCGGCGTCACAGTGAACAGTACTGCTGCCTTGACCTCTACGGAAAAGGCTGAGCTTGATCGTCTATTATCGCAAGCTGAGAGTGTCGACCACGACATTACTAGCCTAGAGGACAAAAAATGACTCTATTTTCTACTTTTGGCTTATTTGTAACTCTAAGCTTGCTGATTGCTCTTATATTTGCGCTGATTGCTATTATGCCATGGCTACGAGCACCGCGTTTGCAGTCCAAACCAATAGACAATCAACTGCTAGATATTAATGTTGCAGTATTTCGCGAACGTTTAGCTGAGCTACAAACAGATAAAGACAGCGGTACTATTAATAATAGCCATTATCAAAATCAAAAGCTGGAACTGGAGCGTCAGCTATTAGATGTGCAGCGTCAGATAACACCTATGGTCACCCCTGATGTCAAAAGCCGTTTAATTGTCGCAGCTTGGATCCCAATATTGGCTGCAATGGCGTATTTACTAATAGGCAATCGTACGCCCGTGTTTGATTTGTGGACAGCTGAGGACAAAGTAGGACAAGTGGCTGACGACCTATTGACAGCTAAAATTGACAAGCCGCCATCATGGGCGTTTGAAGATGGTCGTCAACTGATTAGCGCCATGCAAACCAATGTTCATCGTAATGCTGATGATCCTAATCGCTGGATGCGCCTATCCGAGCTTTTCTTATCTATGGAGGCAACTGATTCTGCGCTGGAAGCCTTATCTCGTGCCTATCGTTTAGCTCCTGAAAATGAAGAAATCGCCACCACTTATGCTCAGACTAGCTTTTTCGTTAATGAAGGTCAGTTAGACGCCAATATTCGCCGTGTATTACAAGCTATATTAGCTAAGAATCCGCAGCATGAACGGGCTCAAATGCTCATGGCAATGGGTGAGACTCGTAGTAGTAACTTTGCCCAAGCGCAAGGTTGGATTAAACGCTTACAAGGCAGCATTGTGGCCAAACCAGGTGATCATACTAAAGCTTTAGCAAGCTTAGATGAGTTAAGCAACTACGTTAGCACGCAAGAAAAGCAAGCGCTAGAAGGTATTGACGTGACAGTGAAAATTAACGCTAATTTATTACCGTTAGTGAAAGCTGATGATGTGTTGTTTGTTGCGATACGTGACGTTAAAGGAGGTCCACCGTTTGCCGCCAAACGTTTACCCATTAGTATTATCAAGCAAGGTGAGGCTAGTATCCGCTTAAGCAATCTTGATGCGATGATGCCAGATCGCACGTTAAATTCAGCTCGTAGTGACAAAACTCAGTTAGCAGTCGTTGCTCGTATTAGTCATAGCGGTAATGCCATAGCAGAGTCAGGCGACTTATCGGGTAATCCTATAGTGATTAGCGCTGAACAGACTCAGGTTAATGTTGAAATCAATCAACAGATTCCCTAATAAAAAATTATTACCGTAAGTTTCATAACACCAGAGCGGTAAGTGGAGCCGTTTATAAAAGTGGCGCGATTAATAGTCGTATACCAAAAACATATACGTTTAACATTGTTCATTGTATAAACACAGATAAAGAAAACAACTATGACTGAATCTACCGACAGATTAGATAGTACTAAATTGAATAGCGTTGAATCGGCTAGTACTAATATTGCTGACAATAAAGTACCTATAGCTGTGAGTAGTACTCATCAATCGATTGACTCTAAAACCATGAATCATACGCCTAAAGCTATGTACGTGACTTCAGGCAACTCGATAACACCTAAAGGTAAGTTGGATAAAATGCCAAAAATGGTTGCCAATGGCAGTCGCGCTTTTATCTGGTATTTGTTGGCGATAATGGTGTTAATACTTGATCAATGGACTAAGTGGTTGGCCCAAACCAAATTAGCGTTCAATGACCCCGTACCGGTCATTGAACCATTTCTCAACTGGACACTCGCTTATAACTATGGGGCAGCATTTAGCTTTTTAGCCGACGCTGGCGGTTGGCAGAAATGGTTTTTCTCAGGCTTAGCTTTTGTAATGGCTATCTTTTTAACGATTTATTTAATCAAAGCGCCACGTACAGCCAAGCTATTGTCTATGGGGTTGGCCTTAGTGCTTGGCGGTGCGATTGGCAACTTAATCGATCGTTTAAGAATTGGCAAAGTGGTTGACTTTATCCATGTGCATTATGCTGATGTCTGGAATTATCCTATTTTCAATGTTGCAGATATAGGTGTCTGTGTCGGTGTAGCGTTGATTATAATTGATATGATATTTTTGGAAAGTAAGCGTAATGAATAAACAAGTGAATATTGATCAGTACAAATAAAAAGAACTAGCGTCATAGCTGCTCTATACGGAAAGATACTTTTTATACTCAAGTGTGTTTATAAAAATGCGAACTGGAAGGTGATATATGATTAATACAAATACTCTCTCATTCTATATCCCAAAACCCAATGCATAATTGTATGCGAGTGAACGCAGGATGATTTTGAAGTGGCTAGACGAAGGCGTGACGTGCTAAGTGGTAGATGACAAAAACCAGTACTTCAAAGCTCTGGACAGGGCCATTATTATAAAGACATTGAATACCGCCTAAATTATTTATTGAAATAACAAAAGGATAATATAGTGTCACATGCTCAGCTAACTATCAAACAAATACATAATCTTAGAAAAAAACAAAGTGCCGCATTAAAAAGCCTTACCCTTATAGGCTACCTAGAAGGCACCTCTTTCTTATTATTGCTCTGTATCGCCATGCCACTAAAATATATGCTGGACATTCCAGAAGGTGTGAAATACATCGGTATGGCACACGGTATATTGTTTATTACCTATATCATAATACTTATAGGCTCAGCTATCAAAATGAAAATGCCTCTTTGGGCAATACCTGCGGGCGTACTCGGCTCACTCTTACCTTTTGGCCCATTTATATTCGATCATTTACTAAAAAATAACTTACAGAAAAGTGTAAGTAAAGAAGCCTAGAACAAGCTCTGCTACAAATGATACAAATGATACAAATGATACAAATGATACAAATGATACAAATGATACAAATGATACAAATGATACAAACGTATATTATTACTCAAGATTATTTTTCCTAACTAAATTACAAGCCGCCATCACTCATCATGGCGACAAATGAATAATATTGAGCAGAAATTAATCACAATAAAACTTTGATTCAGACCCAGTATGAATAGTCTTACACTCTAGTTACTTTTCCAACTTATCTTACATACTATCGACAAACCCGTCTTGTTTAAAAGCTAAACAGGTTTTGTCATCCGCGATGGATTTCCTGTTATCGTAGGGTATGCCTCAAAGGTACTACCTAATTAGGTTCACTTATCAACTAATAGACCACTTAAAATAGACTGATATGATGGAACTACTTTTGACAGACTACTTTAGGTGATTGAACCGCCCCGGGATTGTCGGAGACTCAACATTCTGAGAGAATACGACAATGAAAACACGAAACTACACTCCTGAGATTAAAGAACGCGCCGTTCGCATGCTCATTGAATCAGCAAATGACTATC
>NZ_JAMYEB010000037.1:0-4554 GCF_033790785.1 Psychrobacter sp. PP-21
CAAGCGCGTTTAAAATGCCACATGATGACGCTGGTGCACTACTTGCACATTTCTGGCGCAAAACGGTCAAGTGATGCTTTAAGTGCATCAGTTCTTCCATTCGTATTTCCACAGCATGAATGTGCTCATCTAGCAAGTTATTCACATCGCCGCAGTCCTTGTCAGGCGACTCCCAGTATTCAAGTAAGATTCGCACATCATCTAAAGCCATATCGAGCGTACGGCAATGTAGGATAAATTGTAGACGCTCAATGTGCTCTTCATTATATAAACGATAATTCCCTTCGCTACGAAAAGGCTCGGGTAATAAACGCTCTTTTTCATAATAGCGAATGGTTTCTACTGTGGCACCTGTGCGTTTAGCGAGCTCACCAATTTTGATTGTCATAACAACCTCTATGATTTAAATAATTAAAGTGGCTGTAAAGACTAGCGCTAGAGAAATTAAAATTACGAAACTGTAGATAAATAACCTTGACTCTAAAGCCACTATAGGGTTCATAATATCATTATTCAAAGGGTAAATTATTATGAAATATCATATTGAAGGTATGGACTGTGCCAGTTGCATCGGCAAGATTGAAACAGCTTTGAAACGTATGCCTGGGGTTTCTGATGTTCAGCTGAATTTCGCTACAGAAACGCTAGAGCTAAGCTTGACCCCTGGTGCGCCGACTCAGGCTAGTGATATCGAAAAAACAATCAAAAGCCTAGGGTTCGGCATCTCTGCCAATACTGGTCAACAAACTGTATCGGCTATTGATATTGACAGCGACAATCAGATGGCTCCGCAGGATAAGCAATGGTGGCAAACTCAAAAAGGCAAACAGGTTGTTGGCCTCGGTATTTTGATGGGCAGCGCTTATGCACTGTCACTACTGTTGCCCGCTTATGGGATATGGGTGTTTGCCATCGCTGTGATTGTAGGCGTTTTTCCATTTGCGCGCAAAGCCTTAGCACTGGCTAAAACAGGTTCATTCTTTTCAATTGAAACGCTGATGTCCGTCGCCGTGCTTGGCGCACTTATCATTGGTGAAGCTGAAGAGGCCGCAGCGGTTGTCTTTTTGTTCTCAATCGGTGAACTGTTTGAGAGTATCGCTGCTGATCGCGCTCGCGCTGGCATCAGAGCCTTATCATCGCTGGTTCCGAAAAGTGCAATTTTACTTGATGCTCAAGGTGGGCAGCGTAACGTTCCAGCGACTTCATTACAAGTGAATGACCTTGTGCTGGTGCGTCCTGGAGATAGGGTATCTGCTGATGGTTCCATTGTTCAAGGTGCGTCCAGCCTTGATGATTCGCCCGTGACGGGAGAGTCTGTTCCTGTTGCCAAGACGATGGGTGACAATGTATTTGCAGGGTCAATTAACATCGATGGTGTGCTCCAAGTGCGCGTAGAAAAGACAGCCGCCGATAACACCATTTCGCGCATTATTGAGCTGGTAGAGCAAGCCCAAGCCTCCAAAGCACCCACTGCCCGTTTTATTGAGAAATTCAGTCGCTATTACACACCGGCAGTGATGGCTATTGCCGCACTAATTATTATCATTCCACCGTTAGCCATGGGTGGAGATTGGTCGACTTGGTTGTATCGCGGTCTAGCACTGTTGCTGATTGCCTGTCCCTGTGCTCTTGTACTATCAACACCCGCTGCCATCGCCTCTGGTCTTGCTGTTGGTGCGCGCCGTGGCTTGCTGATCAAAGGCGGTAGTGCTTTAGAAACTATCGGCCAAGTGAAGACGGTCGCTTTTGACAAGACAGGCACTTTAACTGAAGGCAAACCACGCGTGACCGATGTTGTTGCCTTTACACAAGAGGACTCAAGTATTCAAGGTCAGAATTCTCAAGGTCAAGATGAGATATTGGCACTTTTTGCCAGTGTGGAGACTGGTTCTAGTCACCCGCTTGCTGAAGCCATTGTTAGTCATGCTGAAGCTGCTAAAGTGTTCATACCTGTGGCCTTCAATGCTTCTGCAACTGCCGGTAAAGCGGTACACGCAACTGTCGCGGAGCGCGCGCTAGCTATCGGTTCGCCTGTTTACGCAGCCGATGAGGCATTGATTTCATCCACACAACAGGCGCAAATTGAGGCGCTGCAAAATGAGGGTAAGACCGTCTCTGTTCTTTTCGATGAGCAAAACCGTGAAGTGCTTGGATTAATCGCGCTAAGAGACGAATTACGAGACGACGCTCATGAAGGTGTGGCTCAGCTCAAAGCGATGGGTGTGCGCTCCGTCATGCTAACAGGCGACAACCGCTTAACCGCTCAAGCACTTGCCAGTAATTTAGACGTGGAATGGGAAGCTGAGCTGTTGCCTGAGGACAAACTGCGCCTGCTTAACGAGATGAAGAACAACCGCAAAATAGCGATGGTTGGTGATGGTATTAACGATGCGCCAGCGCTAGCAACTGCCGATGTTGGCATCGCGATGGGTGGTGGTACCGATGTGGCCATTGAGACGGCCGATATCGCATTATTAAAAAGTCGTGTTACGGACATGGCTCATCTCATCGCACTTTCACGTGCCACCATGCGCAACATTCATCAGAACGTCATTTTCGCTTTAGGTCTCAAAGGCGTCTTTCTGATCACGACCGTATTCGGCATTACTGGACTATGGATTGCGGTTCTAGCTGATGCTGGAGCAACAGTGCTCGTTACTCTCAATGCGTTACGTTTACTGCGCTTTAAAGGCGCGCCTCCACTGGTAAATCCGCCTAAAGTAGTTAAATAAAACCCTTCGAAATCAATTAAAAACTAGAGATAGCAGCAGATTTCGGGGTGGGTTCTAATAATAAAAATTCCACCGCCACAGTAAACTGCAACCGCATTAGAGTAAATAAGGTTAGACCGTATGTTGATTACAGAATTGGGCTATTTTGCCTTGCTTACCGCTTTTGTACTGGCGTTATTGCAGGTAATTCTGCCAACTATTGGTGTTATTCGTAACCAAGTTGCTTGGCAACGACTAGCCCCTAGCCTAGCTTGGGCACAGTTTGCCGCCATGATAACGTCATTTGGCGCTTTGATAGCAGGTTTTTATTATAATGATTTTAGCCTCAGTTACGTCGCGCAGCATTCTAATACGCTGTTGCCTTGGTACTATAAGTTATCGGCGACATGGGGCGGACACGAGGGCTCTTTGCTGCTATGGATGACCATCATGGCCACATGGTGTGCACTGGTATCATACTTTAGTCGCGGCTTGCCGTTATCAATGCGTGCGCGGGTATTAGTTATTTTGGCCGGTGTACAGTTAATGATGCTAACGATGCTGATATTTACCTCGTCACCGTTTGAGCGTACCTTACCCAATCTAGCGGTCGATGGCGCTGATTTAAATCCTGTCCTACAAGATTTCGGTCTGATTATTCATCCGCCCATGTTATATATGGGCTATGTGGGTATGGTAGTACCTTTTGCATTTTGTATGGCGGCATTGTGGGAAGGGCGTTTAGATGCTGCTTGGACACGCTGGTCACGTCCATGGGCGCTCGCGGCTTGGGGATTTTTGACCATTGGTATTGCACTGGGCTCGTGGTGGGCCTACTACGAGCTTGGCTGGGGCGGTTGGTGGTTTTGGGATCCGGTAGAGAATGCCTCGTTTATGCCTTGGCTTGTCGGCTTAGCATTGCTGCATTCATTAGCAGTCACTGAAAAGCGCGGGGTGTTTAAAGCATGGACCATCATGCTGGCTATTTTCGCCTTTGCCTTAAGCTTGCTTGGCACGTTCCTGGTACGCTCTGGAGTCCTTACCTCAGTGCATTCGTTTGCCGCTGATCCGACGCGTGGTTTGGTTATCTTAGCTATTCTTGGCATTATCATCGGTAGTGGTCTATTAATGTTTGCCGTTCGAGGTTGGCGTTTAACCGTTGAAAGTCAATATCAGCTGATTTCACGTGAGTCCTTTTTAGTGATCAACAACGCCATCATTTTGATTGCAACCTTAGTGGTGCTGCTCGGCACCCTTTACCCTATTATCGCTGATGCTTTTGGTTTAGGACAAGTGTCCGTTGGCCCTCCTTATTTTAATGCATTATTTGTACCTTTAACGTGGCTGTTATTAATAGCTATGGGTATGGGCTCAAATATTCGCTGGAAAAAAGACACCCGTCCACTACTGGGTATAGGCATGGTCATCGCCGTTAGTAGCTTAGTATTAGCCGCCATTATTACTTACTTTGTTAATCCATCGTCTATGCTTAATATTGGTGTGACTTTAGCCGTTAGCTTTTGGGCACTGCTATGGATGGCAGTTGATTTTAAAGATAAAACTAAGAATGCGCCTAATCTTTTTAACGGTTTGCGGCAGTTGCGTCTTAGCTATTGGGGTCAACAGACTGCTCATATTGGCGTATTGGTTGCTGTCATTGGCATAGCCTTTACTAGTAGCTTGAGTACTGAGCGTGACGTAGCAATGGGTATTGGCGATACAGTCAATGTTCAAGGTTACGATTTTGAAGTAACTGAATTTTTTGAAATAAAGGGTAGTAACTTTGATGCAACGCAGGCGCAAGTCGTGGTATCCAAAAACGGTCGTGAAGTGGCGAAACTGA
>NZ_JAMYEB010000038.1:0-4090 GCF_033790785.1 Psychrobacter sp. PP-21
CTAAAAAGTGGTCGATGCCAATCCGTAACTGGACGTCTGCTCTGAATCGTTTTATGATTATGTTTGATGACCGTATCAGTAAGCATTTAATCTAAATGGCAGTTACACAGAATCTGGGATGGTCTCTAATCATCGCGTCCACGTTCAGCCTTCACTTTAATTTTACGATCGCCCTTTTTATATTTAACGTCTTTGACACGGTAGCCCATACTGCTGACTTTACTAGCCGCTCGGCGCTCGATAGTAGATGATGAGACGTTTTTGTCAGCTTTTTTGTTCTTGTGCTTTTTGTGATCTTTACTGTCCTTATAGACATCTCCGTAGATGTCATCGTAGACATTGGAGCCATTAGGGGTAGTCACACAGCCAGTTGTTACTACTAGTAATGCGGCAACAATACTACCAGATACTACATTTTTTAGTGCCAAAGGTAATATGGTTCTCATAAAAATTTTCTCATAACAGGACATTGTTGAATACAGATTGCTTTGCAATGCTTCAAGATATCTAGCCAACACTCAGGTCAGTAAAGTTGATGATTTGCTTTTGCTTCGATTGACAGATATATAGAGTCGCTCTAATAAAGGCGGCATTAGCACAATCAGTCTTTTTTGACTCTAATAACCTCTAGAGTTGGGTAACTCAGCAATATCTCATATTTCTGTGAACCGCGTCTTGCTTCAACTTCAAAGACACCGCGCTTGTTCTTTTCTTCAAGATCTATATCTTCGACACGGTAGCCCATCGCTCTGACTTTGTTGATCGCACGGCGCTTGATAGCGGGGTAACGTGACTCTCTCTTGATACTGTCTTCGACATCCCCTTTTTTATAGCGTTTATTCCCTTTGTATTTGTCATCATCCTTGTACTTATCTTTTTTATATCGGTCATTGTCTCGTTGGTACTTGTTGTTTTTACCATTATTTGACCACGCTATCTTATTTGAGTTGATGAGTCTCAGAGTAGGATAAGCATATTTGACCTCATAAGCTTGGTTGTTCTTTTTGACAAAAGCCGTAATTGCGCGCTCGCCGCGATAACTGTCAGGTCTAATATCCATCACCTGATAGCCTTTGCGGCGCAGATCTTGACGTAATTGCTGGCTGACACGATTAAAACTATCGTTTTGACGGTTATTATCGACACGATATACACGTTGGTTATCATAGCCTGGACCAACTACTGTACAACCGACAGTTGTACCTGATAACGTAAGGGCAAGGCTAGTAGATAAAGCGGTCTTAAATGAGAACGGCTTTATAGTTTTCATAGTTCGATATCCTATAAGGTTTCAAAGGGCTATAAGGTAAAATGCTGGTACTGATTAAAAAAATAGGCTGCTGGGTAGGGTAATCTTTGTTTAAAAGTTCACAGTTGTTATCATCGGAAAGTACGTCTAGAAATGTTTTCTTACATTATCTATAGTAAGATGCAAAACTTTATATTAAGTGTCATTTGCGTTAGTAAGTTGTAATCGTTGCTATAATCCAATCGATGTAAGCATATGCTTACACACAATGACGTTTACGCGACTTAACATGAGAGTGAGATTTAGGCATTATAGTCACACGGCATTAGGGAATGTGACTCAAGGATTGAGTTGACCGCATTAAGGATAATGATTCAGCTATCACCATCAGGATGATAATGATAGTTGAAGTAAGGACACATACCCTTTGCTGATAGCAGCAATTAACAGTGAGCTGTAATGTAGTAATAAGGGCAGGATGCCCAGTATCGCAATATACTAACTATTTGTGCAAGGATGCATAGAAATTAGTCCGCGATAGGTAACATGGATGGTTAACAATAAAACCGCATAACAATTAATTGCTATGCGGTTTTATCGTGTCTGGATGACGCTCATTGTTATTACTATTTAATTATCGGGAGTTTCCTAAAAACTGTGTAACTGCTTATAATCCATTAACCGGAGAATAAGCAATGACTACTCAATCTGACATTAAAAAACTGGCCGAGCAAATGGCTGGTAGCATGAAAAGCTTCGATGACATCAAAGATTTTCAAAAGCAGCTCATGCAATCCTTTATTGATACTGCCTTAGAAGCTGAGATGGAAGACCATCTCGGCTATCCCAAGCATGAAAAGGCGGATAAACCTAATAAGCGTAACGGGCACACTAAAAAGACCGTCCGCAGTGACACAGGCGATCTTGAGATATCTACCCCAAGAGACCGTGATGGTGACTTTGAACCTACACTTGTGCGCAAGCATCAAACCCGTATCTCAGGGCTTGATGATAAAATCATATTTCTTTACGCCAAGGGCCAAACCACCACTGAAATTGTCGAAACCATCAAAGACATCTACGACGTTGATATATCAAGCTCTCTTGTCTCAAGAGTCACGGATAAACTCTTAGATGACATCACCGCATGGCAGAACAGGCCACTGAGCAGCATCTATCCTATTGTCTATCTAGACTGCATCGTCGTGAAGATACGTCAAGACAAGCAGATCATCAACAAAGCCATTTACTTAGCCCTAGGCGTTAACCTTAACGGTAAAAAAGAGCTGCTTGGTATGTGGCTCTCAGAGAATGAAGGCGCTAAGTTCTGGCTAGGTGTTCTTACCGAGCTTCAAAACCGTGGCGTACAAGACATCTTAATCGCTTGTGTCGATGGTCTAAAGGGCTTCCCTGATGCCATTAACACCGTCTATCCAAAGGCACAGGTTCAGCTGTGTATCGTACACATGGTACGTTACTCCATGAAGTTTGTACCTTGGACAGATAAGAAGGCCGTAGCGGCTGATTTAAAGGCCATCTACGGCGCTGATACCCTTGAGATGGCAGAGGCCAATCTTGAGCACTTTGATGAGACTTGGGGCAAAGATTACCCGCACGTGGTCAAGTCTTGGCGTAATAACTGGGAGGGCTTAACGGTGTTCTTTGAGTATCCGAAAGACATCAGAAAAGTGATTTATACCACCAATGCGATAGAGTCGCTAAACAGTGTGATTCGGACAGCGGTGAATAAGCGTAAGGTCTTCCCGTCTGATCAGGCAGCGTTTAAAGTGGTGTACTTAGCCACCCAGCAGGCATCCAAAAAGTGGTCGATGCCGAGTCAACACTGGACGTCTGCTCTTAATCGCTTTATGATTATGTTTGATGATCGTATTAGTAAGCATTTAATCTAAATGGCAGTTACACAGAATCTGGGATGGTCTCTAATTATCGAAACGCATATACTATCTAAAATATTGATGGTTTATAACGAGTCTTTATTTAATAACTAGCTTTTATTTGACGGTTAATATTTATTTGATTATTGATATTTATCCGACGTAAAAAAAACCGCATATATTAATATGCGGTTTTTTATTCTTATTAAGAAATTACTATTTTTCTGAATAAAGCCAATTAGTATTTGTTTTCGCGGCGCCAGTCGTCTACTTCACGCTCTGCATCTTCTTTAGCATGACCATAGCGCTCTTGGACACGACCGACTAGTTTGTCTCGGCTACCTTCGACATGGGTGAGATCATCATCAGTCAACTCTGCCCACTTTTGCTTAGCCGAACCTTTCATTTGGTTCCATTCGCCTTTTAGAGTATGTTCGTTCATTGTATTATTCCTTTTGTTGAACTTATTGTCTTCGGTTAGTTTTAACGCTTCTTTTCTAATACTTCTTCTTTGTTATTGGATGATATTTATTATTATATTATTTTTATTTTAAAATCTTTATTTTGTTTATTGTTATTCTAGCTATTATTATTTTATTTATGATTCACAAGTATAGTTGGTTATTTTCAAATATCTTGTGAAATCAAATATAGGACTTTTCAATTCGACTGTCTGTATGTGCTATGTTTATAGTGTTACTTAATTATAGTGAACGTTCGCCAAGTGTTATCGACACGGACGCTGTGATAGTGCAGCGTAAATTGCGTCTATTGTGCGTAATAGCATTAAACTGGATATGGAAATATAAGCGCAATCAAATATAGTCAGTTCTTTTTAAATAAGATACAATCATTTTAAAGCAAGCGAAATAGCAGAAGAACAAATGACCTATTCAGCAGATTTTCGAGCACAAGTGATTAAAAGTGTCAAAAACAAAGACATGAG
>NZ_JAMYEB010000039.1:0-3960 GCF_033790785.1 Psychrobacter sp. PP-21
ACCAGACTAGAATCCAAAAGGGTTTGGGCTATAAAACGCCAAGACAGGTGTGGTTTGATTTTTATCGTCAAGCTGCGTAACTAAAATCTCCCAAGTCAATGTCTACAGATTTGACAGCATAGGTCAGAATTAGATGCTATTAAAACTGCCCATAATCCAAATGGTACATATTATGGTGGTAAAGCGAGTGAGCATAAAAAAGGTCTGATCAAGACGTTTAATGGATATATGGCTGAAGGATACACAGAGGATGAGATTTATGAGGCTATGGTAGATCAAGGGGTTGCCATGGTCTATATGGGACAAGGGCTTTGCTATGGTGGTAGAGCAGAAGAGTATGACTCAAGCCTACCATGTATTGGTTCGCTACGTTGTAACCCTGCTCGATGCAAACAAGCCGTTGTAACTACCAAGCATGCTCCTAAATGGCGTGAAGTTTACATGTTAAATAAGAACAACCTCAATAAACCAGAATATTTGGAGTCTCGTGAGCAAATTCTAGCAGCAATGAACGAGGCCAAAATGGTATTGGAAAATCTTGGTGAGGCAATCGAACTATGAGTAATGAAGCTTATGATCAAAAAAATAATGATGACTATGAAGCAATAACTTCTGCTCTAAATATTGCCCTAATAGATCTTCAAAATAATAAAAAACTAAAACCCACTATAGCGCAACTTTCGAAGATGACTGGTATTCATCGAAATACTATTACAAACCGTGGTTGGCCTGTCCAAAAGCTAAATCAGCTCAAAGATATCAGAAAAGCTGAAGAGAAATCGCGTAAAGAAAAAAAAGCTATAGATAACGCTGATGTTAAGAATGTGCTTGAAGCAAAGATGATTCAAGCACAAAATGAGGTTATCTACTGGTTTAATGAATATCAAGATATAAAAAGAGTCGCTCAACACTCAGATAAACGGTTACAAAAAATGAAAGAGTCACGAGATTATTATAAAAAACAATCTGATACAGATAAAAGGTCGTTATTAGAAGCTAGACAGGAGATTAAAAAACTGAGACAAATGTTAGCTTTAAAAGATGCAACACCGAACCAGCTGATGCACTAATGGGAGTTTCCTAAAAACTGTGTAACTGCTTATAATCCATTAACAGGAGAATAAGCAATGACGACTCAATCTGACATTAAAAAACTAGCCGAGCAAATGGCTGGTAGCATGAACAGCTTCGATGACATCAAAGACTTCCAAAAGCAGCTCATGCAATCCTTTATTGATACTGCCTTAGAGGCTGAGATGGAAGAGCATCTCGGCTACCCTAAACATGAGAAGGCAGACAAGCCCAATAAGCGCAACGGCCACACTAAAAAGACCGTCCGCAGTGACACAGGCAATCTTGAGATCTCCACCCCAAGAGACCGTGATGGTGACTTTGAACCTGCGTTAGTGCGTAAGCATCAAACCCGTATCAGTGGCCTTGATGATAAAATAATCATGTTTTATGCCAAGGGTCAAACCACCACTGAAATTGTCGAAACCATCAAAGACATCTACGACGTTGATATATCAAGCTCTCTTGTCTCAAGAGTCACGGATAAACTCTTAGATGACATCACCGCATGGCAGAACCGGCCACTGAGCAGCATCTATCCTATTGTCTATCTAGACTGCATCGTCGTGAAGATACGTCAAGACAAGCAGATCATCAACAAAGCCATTTACTTAGCCCTAGGCGTTAACCTTAACGGTAAAAAAGAGCTGCTTGGTATGTGGCTCTCAGAGAATGAAGGCGCTAAGTTCTGGCTAGGTGTTCTTACCGAGCTTCAAAACCGCGGGGTACAAGACATCTTAATCGCTTGTGTCGATGGTCTAAAGGGCTTCCCTGATGCCATTAACACCGTCTATCCAAAGGCACAGGTTCAGCTGTGTATCGTACACATGGTACGTTACTCCATGAAGTTCGTACCTTGGACGGATAAAAAGGCCGTAGCGGCTGATTTAAAGGCCATCTACGGTGCTGATACCCTTGAGATGGCAGAGGCCAATCTTGAGCACTTTGATGAGACTTGGGGCAAAGATTACCCGCACGTGGTCAAGTCTTGGCGTAATAACTGGGAGGGCTTAACGGTGTTCTTTGAATATCCGAAAGACATCAGAAAAGTGATTTATACCACCAATGCGATAGAGTCGCTAAACAGTGTGATTCGGACGGCAGTGAATAAGCGTAAGGTCTTCCCGTCTGATCAGGCAGCATTCAAAGTGGTGTACTTAGCCACCCAGCAGGCGTCTAAAAAGTGGTCGATGCCAATCCGTAACTGGACGTCTGCTCTGAATCGTTTTATGATTATGTTTGATGACCGTATCAGTAAGCATTTAATCTAAATGGCAGTTACACAGAATCTGGGATGGTCTCGCACTAATCTATCGAGACCACCTTTGTTATAAAAGTATAAACTTAATTTCCTTGTACTTAAAAGCTAGCGAGAGCTTAGCTAATAAGCATATATCCCATAGTACAAATCACATATATTAATACTTCATGCCTAATAAAAGTTTATCAACCTTCTCAGCTTTCACTTTATGCTTATATCAAACTGAGAATGGATAGGCAATAGACTCATGATACTGGTATCCTTCAACTTTAAAGTCATCCAATGTTACCCATGTTTCAATATCTTCGAGAGACTTAATTTCAGGGTTAATATGAAGCTTAGGTGACGGATAAGGTTCGCGTTTTAATTGCACGTCACGCATTAATTCTAATTGATCTTCATAAATATGTGCATTTACGATCTTATGATAAGCTTTTCCGGCCTCGTGGCCCGTAATTTGAGCCATGAGAGCTAGTAAGGTAAACACTTGAATCTGATTAAAATTTTGACCTAATGGTACATCACATGAACGTTGTGATGAAGTCAAATAAAGCTTTCCACCTAGCAACGAAAATGTATGAGTATGCATACAAGGACGTAAACATCCCATATGAAACTCACCTGGATTGTAGAAGGTTAGAATTTCACCTCGATCATCAATACCGTTTCGCAAGTTATTATAAATCTTACGAAGTTGGTCAAACTCCTCTCCTATTGAATTACGCCATCTTCGTCCCTGTACACCATAAACTCGGCCCATATCATCCTTACCTTTACGATAAGGATTAGCTAGCCAGGCTGCATTTTCATTGGCATTGGCGTTCCATGTATTACATCCAATAGCTCGAAACTGATCTGCGCTATCATAACCACGTAGATATCCCAACAACTCTGCGATAGCTGCTTTCCAATAACTCTTTCGAGTAGTTACTAAGGGAAACTCATTAGCTCCTACGTTGTAGTCTAAATCAGCATTAATAACGGTTAAGCAGCGTTTTCCAGTTCGTTCATTCTCTACCCATACACCCTCATCAACTATACGTTGACATAAATCTAGATACTGTTTCATTCAATAACCTTAGTTAGACTACAAACTTAGCTCAAAAGGTGATTTTTGTTGAACTGCGTGGACAATACATTTTACCTTTTGATTTCATTGAGCATTATAAAGTTTCAAGGCTCAATTGTACAAACCTGTTCGTAACAACTGATTGTCTTAATAACTTATCAACAGACTATGCCCCAATGGAGCCAATGAAACCGAATCCTTCTATCTAACATCATTTGCTATAAGATACTTTTATGGAAACAGTCGGCTTGTAGTGGTCGAAAAAGATGACTGGAAGTTAGGTGCTTACCATTGTCCAAAGTGTAATGCCGATACTGTTGATAGCTTCGTACTTGTCGATTATTATGAAAATGGGTGCAGGATTGTCGCTAAGAAGATAAAAGCCTATGATTTATTTAATAGAAAGTATAGTCAGTTCACTATAAAAGAAATACAGCCCATATCCTGAAACAGTTTAGGCAGATTATTCTCCATCCACCCTTGGCGTAGAAACTTAGCCTGTGCCCACTTCTTCTCGATAGGGTTCAGATCAGGGCTGTACGGCGGCAGCCATAAAATA
>NZ_JAMYEB010000040.1:0-3813 GCF_033790785.1 Psychrobacter sp. PP-21
TTGCCATCTAGCCAATCCGTCTCCGGTTAAGCTATCTAGCGAGCCGACTATCTTATCATATTGATTTGATTTGTCAAGACTTTTTATAATTTGTTTCACCAGGTTAACTGCGTTATTAATATGTAATCTACATATTAGTTGCCGCTAGTCCGTCCGATGAGGGCGTATTATAGAGGGTTTAACTTTTGTGTCAACCTGTTTTGTTAATGTTTTTGGACTTATTTTAGCGGAACATAAAAATGGTAATTTTTTCAATGGGTTGGAGTTGGTTGTTTTTGATGCACTAGAGATGAGTAGATATGTGCTCTTGATTATGTTTTATCCTAGCAAAAATATTTAGTTCCAGTAGATAGATGCGTTTTACTACCTTTTAGCTTCATTCTATATTGGAACAGTCCTCTCTATAGTTATACTTTATAACTTACCCATCCTCTCAAAAAACGCCTTATATGCAGCGACTTTCTTATCCAACGATAGCGGATAAGCGCGCGAGGTCGAAGGCAGCCTATATAAAGTTAAGTCATTAACCATATTGGTTTGGTTGCTGTCTTGCCACTGATAAGGGTAATCCATACTTTGATTGGTTTTTGGATGTTTTGATTTGGCAATTGGCTCATCTAATAACCCAAGTAGCACTTCGGTCGCCTTGCCTCCTGTCGTGAACAATGTCGCTACCTTTGGCACTTGCGGCAAGATACTATCCAAATCAACTGGCGTCACCACGGTTAGGTTTTTATCCGAAGCATTGCCAGTCTCTCGAATAGCCTGCTTGACTGTCGGGCAAGACGCTATACCACGTTCAAACATAAAATTGCGTATGCGCTCAGGATCAAAGCGCTTCTCATCGCCGACTCTAAAATAATCAGCATCATCAAAAAATACCCGACCATATATTCGCCACATGTCGTTATAAAAGTTAGGGTAATGAAAACTCATTGCCCACTTATCGGCAGTCGGTGGAAAAGTACCCATCATCATGATAGTCGCGTTTGATGGCAACACAGGCTCGAAAGGATGCGTTTCAATTTCTGCAGCTTTGTTTTTAGCAGATGTGAGCGTTGTATCTATATCTTGGGGCATTGATGTTTTTATAGTCATGATATTCTTCATCAGAAAAGCGGTTTTTTTGGTATCATAGCAGGTCTAAACACTACCTCACTTGTCATTACACTTATAGTCAACCTAAGTTCATTTGATTGGTTAACTTAAATAGCGAGATATCGACCTGCTTAGCCTAAATTGCTTAGGCTTTGATGGTAACTGTGAACGTGAACATTGTTATCGTCCTCAGCAGTTACTGCTGTGAGGCAGTAAACGTATTTGATAAAC
Organism: Psychrobacter sp. PP-21; assembly: GCF_033790785.1. Classification (NCBI taxonomy): domain Bacteria; kingdom Pseudomonadati; phylum Pseudomonadota; class Gammaproteobacteria; order Moraxellales; family Moraxellaceae; genus Psychrobacter; species Psychrobacter sp. PP-21. The sequence continues at coordinate 1,330 of NZ_JAMYEB010000040.1, forward strand.
ATGATTGTGAGAGTTCTAACCTTACTATCTATATGCTAGATATATGGTTAAAGTGCGGTAAGTGTTTGTATCTTTTATACTAATAGCAACCGCAGTAACTGCGCAAGCATCAGACAAGAAACCAAGAGAGATTCTATGAGTGACTTAAACAACGATTTGAACATTACGGTAATCGATCATCCACTAGTCCGTCATAAACTCAGTCTCATGCGTGAAAAAGACTGTAGCACTTATAAGTTTCGCACATTGACCAAAGAACTTGCGCGCTTGATGGCGTATGAAGCAAGTCGCGATTTTGAAATTGAGACGTTTCCAATGCAAGGCTGGTGCGGCGAGATCACTGGTGAGCAAATCATCGGTAAGACAGCAACTATCGTACCTATTTTGCGCGCAGGTATTGGCATGCTTGATGGCGTGCTCGATCTAATCCCTACTGCTAAAATTTCTGTTGTCGGTCTACAACGTGACGAAGAAACGCTACAGCCTGTGCCTTTCTTTGAGAAGTTCGTCAGCCACATGGACAAACGCCCTGCATTGATTGTCGATCCGATGCTCGCTACTGGCGGCTCTATGGTCGCAACAATCGATATGCTTAAAAAGCACGGCTGCAAAAACATCAAGGCTTTGGTTTTGGTCGCCGCGCCTGAAGGTGTGCGCTTGGTCAATGACGCGCATCCTGATGTGCAGATCTTCACCGCTGCTCTCGATAGCCATTTAGATGAGCATGGTTATATCATCCCGGGGCTTGGTGATGCTGGCGACAAGATATTTGGTAAGCAGTTATCTAATAAATAATACCAAAACAGACAAAGTCGTCATCAAGGTTGTAGCAAAAGTAGACAGCATCGATAATAAGGACAGATAATGAACGTATTGATTACAGGTGCAAGCGCAGGGTTTGGTAAAGCGCTAGCAGAGCGTTTGGTTGCAAACGGCCATCACGTGATTGGTTGTGCTAGACGCCTTGATAAGCTGAATGCTTTGGCAGATACCCTAGGCGATGCGTTTTTGCCCGTGGTTATGGATGTGAGTGAAACAGACTCTATCCCGCAAATCATTGCTGATCTGCCTGATGGTTTCAAGCAAATCGATGTGCTCGTAAATAATGCAGGATTAGCGCTCGGTACAGAGCCTGCACACAAAGCCAGTCTCGATGACTGGATGCGCATGAATGATACCAATGTCAAAGGTTTAATGGCGTTGACTCATGCCGTCCTACCAGCGATGGTTGCGCGCGATAGTGGTTATATCATTAATGTTGGCTCAATCGCAGGTAACTGGCCTTATTTTGGTGGCAACGTTTACGGCGCGACCAAAGCGTTTGTCAAACAATTCAGCCTAAACTTACGTGCCGATTTGCTTGGTACGCAAGTGCGTGTGACCAATCTTGAGCCAGGAGTGGTTGCGGGTACTGAGTTTTCAAACGTACGCTATCACGGTGATGACGACAAAGCGGCAAAGGTCTATGATGGTTTTAAGACCATGACGGGTGAAGATATTGGCGATATTTTGCTGTGGCTGATTGAGTCGCCTGCGCATATTAATGTCAATCGCTTAGAAGTCATGCCAGTGGCCCAAACCTACAATGGCTTAACCGTTGCCAAGCAAGACAGTTAAGACGGGTCTAGCTCCTCGATATACTTATTAGCGTAACTCATACGACCGAAGCAATATAGAGCCCTCTATATTGCTTTTTTTTATGTCTTCAATCGTTATCTCATTGACCAGACGCAGGTCCTGAAAGTCCATAATCAACACTTCATTGCGCAGCCGCTCGCTCGTGCGTTTGTGGTGACGTATCGCAAACCCCAATACTTGCTTACCCGTGATGGTAATTTGGTTAATCACTACTCTGGAGGCATTGGTAACTGATGTCTTGGATGATTTCTGAGCATTGACGATCGCAGTGGCTGGATTGACAGTAGTGGTAAGCAGTTTGGTCTGTCGCACACTTTTTGGCATATCTCCTGCAAAAAAAAGCACCTGTGTGAGCGGCAAATACTGCGTATGGCGCATTAGCTCCTGACGGAACAACGAAGGCATATCTATATTAAAACTGTCTTCTGTCTGCTGATAAAAGGCGGTGAAATTACGATGTAGATAACGCCCAAATACCGTGGTGTTAATCCATTCTTTATAAATATTATTCGCCAGTAGCTGCTTGGTAAAGGCGCTGGCATCAACCGTGACCTCATTATTTAACATCGACAATAAAAGTGCTTGTGGACTGGTAAAGGTCTGCTGCTCCCAGACTTGTGGATACAAGCTACTATCCAATGACGACAATATCGATTTGCTCATACCCTTCTATCCTTATCAGTGATCGCTACTGCTTTTACCACCCGCCAAATTTTGTGCTATAGTCACTGCACTACAAAAGAGTTATGTTTTGGATGAATATCATAAAACAATTTAGATAAGTCATTTTCCATCCAACCTTGGCGTAAAAACTTCACTTGAGCCCACTTTTTCTCGATGGGATTT
>NZ_JAMYEB010000041.1:0-3717 GCF_033790785.1 Psychrobacter sp. PP-21
TCAATAGTTTAAAACTTTTATATTTACGTGCGTTAGGACGTTACCTAGAAAAAATAAAAAACTTACGCTGATTAAATTATTATGATTAAGTTTACTATTACCCTCGTCTTCTAAGTGTGGTTAGACCTTTGCCAAAATAGCTTATTAGTAATAACAGGGTTATTATTATCAAGATAGGATAATTTCCCATAAGCATAAAGGGCGTGTTACCAACCCGTGCCTGTATCTCACCACGTAGTACAGTACGCTCAAACTGCGGTGCGCGTTTTACAATACGACCTTTATGGTTAATGATAGCGGTAACACCAGTATTGGTCGCTCGAATAAACCAGCGCCCGTTCTCAAGCGCGCGCATTTGTACCATTTGCAAATGTTGCAATGGTCCTGCTGAAGTGCCAAACCAGGCATCGTTAGAGACGGTCAACAAAAAGTCAGTATCGATGGCATTTTTACGCGTGGTATCTGGATAAGCTACCTCATAACAGATAGCCGTCCCTATATTGTGTTCACGCACCTTTAGCGGTGACTGCTGATCACTACCACGACTATAGCTCTTAATATCCTGACTACCGGCCAAACTTGGGAAAATATCGAGCACGCCTTCAAATGGAATATACTCTCCAAAAGGCACTAGACGCTGCTTCTTGTATAGGCCTTCCGCTTCTACACCTCGAGCAATCACGCTATTGTAAAATGGGGGATACTTATCCGTACTGGCATTGAATGCCGCTTTATCCTTATAAGGGATACCAGTTATCCATGTCGTATTGGTCGCATTGGCCATTTCTATCATTTCACTAATAAAGCCCGCAGCCTCATCCTGAAACATCGGAATAGATGATTCAGGCCACACCACCACATCACGTCCCCACTCAGTGCGCGTTAACTTCGCATAAATCTTTAGCGTTTCTACTTGATATTGCGTCAGCCACTTTATATCTTGTGAAATATTACCTTGAATCAATGACACTGACAGATCAGGTGTGCCCTTAGGTTTTGTCCATTGCGGATTGACCAGCCATAATGATGTGCTAATGGCTAATAACAGTACAGAAACGACGGCATAACTACTGCGTCGAAGCAGTAGCTCTACTAAACTTGCAGCCAATAGTATGGCAACAAAAGAGACGGAAAAAACACCAGCAACGGGTGCTAAGGACGATAACCAATACTCTTCAGTAAATGCATAACCAACAAACAGCCACGGAAAGCCTGTGAATAACCAAGTTTTTAACCATTCTTGTAGCACCCAAAGAGCAGCAAATGAAAAGGGTTGTTTGCCTACCATACGGTTAAAGACTAGTGCTAACAATCCATGAAACAGTCCCATACCGAGACCCATCAATGCAATCATAATCAATGCGAGCCACGTTGGTGTATCGCTATAATCATGGATAGCAGTATAGAGCCAAAAGCCGCCGACGCACCATAGCCCCATACCGTAAGCTTCACCGATAATAAAAGCGCGACGACCACTCATACTTGTCACCAACAGCGCATATAAAATCGCTGGTGACACTATTGCTAGCGGCCAGAACCCATGAGGCGCTAGCGCAAATAAAAAAATAGCCCCTGCAAGCCATGCTGCTACTAGCGTAAACCATAGCGGTAATTGATTTGAGTGAGTACTCAAACACTTTTGTAGATTAATAGTAGACAGGCGCATCGCAAATTATCCAAAATTATGAGTTTTGAATTTTTAGTCAAAATCCAAAACTCGGATAGACCTGTTAATACTACAGGCAGCATTTCAAAATGAAAACTGCTTATGATACCAGTCCGCACTGCTCAATGGATAAATTTACGTACTCCGTTTGATGGGTTATTATGCTACATTACCAAACGATATGAAGTGTTACTTGACCTTCTATAGCTCACAATATCTACAGTACATGAGAGAGCACTATGACCCCCTTAAAAATAAAATCCAGTCTTATATTCAATCGTTATCTGTCTAAGGGGTTGCGTAGTACGTTAGTATTACTTGCCGCCTCATCACTATTTGCTTGTAGCCAACCGAGTAGTGGCGTATCTGATGCAAGCACAACATCGGCATCAACTGAAGATGTAGTGACTGTTCCGAAGACAGCTGAACCAAACGTTATAAATAATTCTATGATGACATCAGTAAGTAAACCAGACTTACTAAAAAACGTCTCAGCCACTGTCTATAAAGATGCCAATTGCGGCTGCTGTAAAGAATGGATAAGTCATGCAGAAGATAATGGTCTAAGTGCAACCGCGCAAGATGTTGCGGACTTAGCCGTATTTAAAGAGCGCTACAGCGTTCCAAATGAAATGCGTTCTTGCCATACTGTAGTCACTACTGATGGTTACGTCTTTGAAGGTCATGTACCCGCTAAATATATGGCGCAGTTTTTAGAAAATCCGCCAGTACAAGCTATGGGTCTTGCCGTACCTGGCATGCCTGTTGGTAGCCCGGGTATGGAGTATCAAAATAAATTCATGCCCTATCAGGTTATGCAACTCAATAAAGACGGGACGACCCAAGTTTATGCTGATATTGAATCGGTAGAGCAGCAATTATAGTGTGTTAGCAGTTAAGAATACTTTGATTATAGTGTTAGCGTTAAAAGCGAATGAAGCAAGTATAAGACTGTTCTATTGCTTATAAAATGATTCTTCATCAAAAAATTCATTAGCTATTGCGACTTTAAAAGCAAAAATAACTTTGAATTTGTAACTTTTGATGACAATGTAAGCGGATTTATCGGTTATTAACCCTTAAAATAGATAAATAATTAAGGGTTAATACAAGAATATACAGGATGTATCGAAACAATTACGTAATATTACATAAGCCAGTAGGGAATTAACATCTATATTAATATTATAAATTATTATATTATCTTAATAATTAGTTAGACCCTATATAGGGTAATTACTTCATCCAATAGAAAAACGTCTGAGGGTTAAATCTAAATTATAGATTTAACCCTCAGACGTTTTTTTGCTTATAAAACAGTAGAAATTGTGGTCAATCTAGTCAGCTATATTCTGTACATGTTACACAAACTTACATTGTAAAATGTGGGATATTAGCAATTTTTTCGACATCAAAAAAGTATTTTTGGGGTTTTTAAGGGGAATGACAGGCTAAACAACCTATGCTAAAGTCGGCTTTGTGTTTTGGTCAGCAGCTTGATTTGTAACAGCTTCGTAAGACTTCAATGAGCTGTGATCGCCAATAATCATTTTTTATATGAATAATATGCAGCAGAAGTATCAGTCACTATGACATATATATACTTGAGTTATTGAGATTTAATTGACTGCGCTGTTGTTGATAACAGACGATTTTGAATTAACCGTAGGTATTAGATTTATGAAACAGGCTTTATTGATTTTGTCAGTACTGGGTATGGGCATAGCACAAACGAGTGGTGCTGCTATCACAATCTCTCAAACAAATAATACCATCACCAATACTTCTGTGGCATCAAACTACGGTTCATCAAAAAACATCTATAGCACCAAAAGTGGTGCTTATGTTTCTAATAATGATGAAATTAGTCAAGCAATTAGCAACCTAAGTGCGCAGGCCAAGCAAAAAGAGAATCAGCTTTCATCATTAAACAGCCGCTTATACGCTGAAAAACAACAGCAGCAAGTCAATAAGGTTCCTGACAGCAATTCAGCCCCCGCTATCGCTGCTGCTCGCGCCTCAAAAGTGGCTTTATCTGGCAGCTCTGGATA
>NZ_JAMYEB010000042.1:0-3591 GCF_033790785.1 Psychrobacter sp. PP-21
TCAATCTATAGGTAAAGGAATAGCAGAATTTCAATTAGTATCTACAAGTCGTAGTGCTTCAATTAGTATTGCAAGTCGTAGTGATTTTTTTGCTTTTTCACTTCATAGGCTTTTTTAGTGAAGTGCGAACTTACGACTTGATAAAAAAAATTCCACTCCGTTACTTTTTTTTATCAAGTCGGTTCGTCCTGCGGAGCTAAAAGATAAAAGACCAAAATCCAAAAATAGGATAGTCAAAATGGCAATGTTCCACCTATCAACAAATCCAATAAAACGGAGCGCAGGAAGAAGCGCGACCGCATCGGCTGCCTATCGTGCAGGTTGTAAAATTGAGGATAACCGAACTGGGTTGAAACATGATTATAGTAAAAAACAAGGTATCGTAAAAACCGATTGTTTTATCTTCTCTAATGGTCAAAAGTTAAATATTGACAGGGCTGAATTGTGGAATGCGGCTGAGAAAGCAGAGAAGCGAAAGGACGGCAGAACCGCAAGAGAGGTCATTATCAATTTACCCCATGAGCTGAGCGAGGAACAAAGGCAATCACTTGTTGAAGATTTCACAAAAGACATATCTAAGAAATATAAGGTTGCTATTGATTATGCAATTCATTTGCCTGATAAGCATGGCGACCAACGTAACCACCACGCCCATATTTTAATGACCACACGAGCCGCAACGCTAGAAAATAATACTTTGGTATTAGGTGATAAAACCAATATTGAGCTGTCGAATACCAAGCTTGCAAAGCTGAATCTTCCAAAGACACAAGAGCAAATTGTAAATCTCCGTAGGCACTGGGCGACCACAACAAACAAGCATCTTGAAAATGCTGGTATTGATAGACGTATTGACCACCGAAGCTATGAGGAACAAGGCAGTTATTATTTACCCACTGTAAAACTGGGTTGGGAAGCATCGGCATTGGAGCGTAAAGGTATTAGTACCGCTAAGGGCGACATTAACCGTCAAGTTGCCAATGACAATCTAGAGTCTTATATTATTAATACTGAGTTGGAAAGCTTAAAAGAACAGCTTGCCAAACAGCAGGAAGAAGAAAAAGAGCGGACTATACAAACGACCAAACCACCATCGCCATTGATACCAGAGCCTAAGCCAAAGCCAAAGCCCAAAAGAGTCGAAGCCAAAGATATAGATTTGGACAAACACACTCAAGAGAGTTTTGAGGCGTTACATCAATATCATAATCAAATTGTTGATGGTATTAGTGAAGGTCAAAGCCCATTTGGGTTAAACATGATAGGTAAGAAATTTTTAGAATATATAGATTATATCGGCATAGAGGCTGGAAGCCAATTATATGATAGAGGGCTTGATAATAAGAAGCTTGAGAATATAGACGAGGTTATAAGTACATCAAAGACCTTGCTTGCAAATGTAGACTCTATGAGCGAAACGGCAGGCTTTAAAAATAAAGACTTCATAAAACTATATGAAAAAGCGATTACAAGTCTTGATAAGGTCGAAGTCGAATTTGAAAGGGTAAGTGCTAGAAGATCGACACCAACACAATCATTACAGCCAGCAACACCACAAAACACGCCAAGACTACGATAAATTAACATTTACACAGAATTTTTTGATAACTGACAAGCTCTCAGTTGCTTGTCAGTAGCTTTGATTTACTCTAAGCACCATATTTAGCTTAATTATGTTTTGAACGCTACAGTGAGCAAATTAAGCGTTATTTTGATATATCTATGACATTACCCCTAGATATTGTTTATACCAATCCTTTTTTTCTGAGCTTTGCTGTAAAACTGATTATTGATATTTATCTCTGCTCTGCTACCTAGTTTTTATTAGTTAAAGATTACATTTAAATCTTTTAATAGATTTTAAAGAGTTTTAAAAGATTTTAGACACCTTGTATCCCTTACCTAGTATAGCTTTCAAAGCCCATAGTGCTACAAATCCTCGGTTTAACAACTACAAATCCTCGGTTTAACAACTACAAATCCTCGGTTTAACAACTACAAATCCTCGGTTTAGTGCTACACTATAATACAATGTAGCACTAAATCAAAATTTAACTATGAAAAAGGTTACTATCATGGCTCAAAAAGCACCTGATATGGTTGTTAAAAGTAACTCACTGATTGAAGCAAGTTACACGCTTACGCTTAGTGAAATGAGACTGCTTGATATAGCATTAGCAGAACTATCTAGTTATGAGGAGTGTGAAAAGCACATTACTGCCTTACCCGAAATGATACATATTCGAGCAGAGGAATATTCAGAATTATATGGCGTAACAAATGATATGGCTTATCTAGCGTTGAAAGAGGCTAGTGAGCAACTATTCACTAGATACTTTACTTATTACATCAAAAGCGATCAATTCCCAAGCCATAAAGAGATTAGAAAGGGTCGGTGGGTTCAAGAAATAGGATATGTTGAAGGGCAAGGCGTTGTTATGTTGTCATTCACAAATACGCTGATAGAGTTGGCAGGAAAATTAAAAGGTAGCTTTTCTCGCTATCATCTTGAACAAAAAGCACCTCTGACAAGCATGTATGCACATCGTTTATATGAAATGATGATGCAGTGGCGCGGTTCTAAGACAGTACCTTACGTTACTTATTTTGAGCTTAGAGAGAGGTTCGGAATTGAAAAAGAGGAATATGATCGAGTTACTAACTTCAGGGCTAGAGTGTTAGACCAAGCTATTAAACAAATTAATGAGCATACAGATATAACGGTCAGCTATGAGCAAAAAAAAGAAGGTCGCAAAGTTGTAGGTTTTACGTTTAAATTTAAATTAAAGAAATCAAAAAATCCCGTTATCAAAGAGGCTAATAAAAATGTTAGTGATAATAAGCCGCGAATACCAAAGACACCAATACCGCCACTCTCAGAGAGTCAAATAAATACGTTTGCTAATAAGCTAGCTAACCTTATGGATTTCGGACGAGATATAGCGCCAGCAGGTAAGAGTAGACAAGAGGTCGTAAGTTGGCTTTTAACTGAATTAAAGGATAATAAGAAGGTCAACGATTGGCGTAAATACATGCTGATAGTCGGCTACGAGTTCCCAGAACACATGAAAAAATAAGTATTACAGCTTATTTTTTCATTTTGTCTTAGCACGCTATAAGTAATTATTTTGCTGTTCATTAGCTTTATCAACTATAGCGGTTAGTTCGTCAATAATTGGCTGCATACGTTCTAAATCTGTCTTTTTAATAACTTGGGATTTTATATCTTCTAGTAGTGTCTTAGCGCGCTGTGGGTTGTTCCTAGCTAGTGATAAAACCATTCCGCCTGTTATTATCTTTTGCCCATTCTCTAACTTCCTTGATTGAGCTTTTAGTCGTGCTAGCTCATCTTCTTTTTGTGCTATTTTCTGTTCTAGTGTAGCCATACAAATTCCTTTATAAGTCTAAGATTTTACAAAATTAACTATGGTTATGATGTACTAAGATTTAATTGTAAGTTAACATCAATCTATAGGTAAAGGAATAGCAGAATTTCAATTAGTATCTACAAGTCGTAGTGCTTCAATTAGTATTGCAAGTCGTAGTGATTTTTTTGCTTTTTCACTTCATAGGCTTTTTTAGTGAAGTGCG
>NZ_JAMYEB010000043.1:0-3534 GCF_033790785.1 Psychrobacter sp. PP-21
TTTGCACAGCACGATTGGTTATGTGTCGCCTTTTGAGTTTGAAAAGCGGTATTATGACAGTTTAACCCTGTCAGGCATGGCTGCCTGACTCAAGTAAAACACTCTCCGATATACTCGGGGCGGTTCACTAGTGCTTGCGGCTTGATCTCTACACGTTCAAATGCCTGCTGCTGAGCTGCTGTTCGACCGTCTGGGGCATACCAGTAGCCAAAATCAGGTAGTCGCCTACGAGCCTCACCAGCCACACACCAATGACTCAGCTCTAGTAAACTCTTAACTATAAATGTACATTACTAAGTTATTGATTGATAAAGAAGTAATTGTAATGATGTAAAATCAGCTTCTTGATAAAAAAATGTACAATATTCCTCATAAAAGGAGATATTGTACATTAAGTGAGTCATTGGAATTATCACTTTTCAAAGCACTAAGAAGCTTATATTAGCCGTGTATATACAATCGAGACATATCAATATTTTATTTTTGATGAATAGATCGGGACTTTTTGTTGGTTCTTCTCTTAGTAGATATTCTTTGTTTTTTCAATAAAATTGGGAAGGCTAGAATATTTACTATAGTTATCATCGGCTGAATAGTAGCCTGATGAATATACTTCACATGACTGCTTTGAAATTTTAAAATTAAGTAAGTATGAATTTGCAATATGTAGTTAATAAACTAATTATCCCTTAACGTAGAAAAATCTGTATGCATTAATGTTTCTAAAGCTATTCTAGCCGTAGGAGGAGGATTCGTAATCATCTCTTGATAATTAACTTCTAAGTTTTTTAGAAACACCTCTGATATCGGTCGACCTGAAAAATCATCAAAGCTAGGTGAAAAATGTATACCTATAGCTTCACACATAGCCTTTTCTAAGCCTTGAGGTCTTGCTTCAACCAATTGAAATAGCTCTTGCTCTTCACTTGTTCTACCACATTCAGTATACCAGTAACCATAGTCATCTAATTTGCGTCGTTTTTGCCCTGCCAAACAGTAATGAGCAATTTCATGTAATAGGCTTCTTGGGTAGTTTTCTTTAAAAAAGATCTTCGCATTTGTATCTGCTTTTGGCGCTTCATAGTAGGGTTCATCTACTCCACCAATTATGGTTAGAGTAGGAAAAAGATGTTCAAATAAAATTTTTAGTTTGTTACACAAATGATCGTCATTCATAGGAATACTTTTAAGGCATCTTAATAGCCGTAATATGAGAAATAAAGCTTTAGAGAGGCTTTATTCATAGATTGTATTTGAGCTAAACAGGAACAAGATTAAGCTATTTATTAGATCTTTTCACTAATCTTATATGTGGAGAATCTGCTAACTCTCTTTGAAGTTCAAAATTCTGTCTTAGAATGTTAAGATAATCTTGCATTATAATGTCATATTCTTCTTTTATCATGTCGTATTTCAAATTAGCTTTGATTTTGAGCTCTTTTTCATGTTTTAACTTAGTAGAAGTATTAGGTTTTTCTTGAGCACGATTTTTGCGTTCTTCTTCCGCTTTTGTTATTGCTTCGCAAAGTTCTGGATATCTCTCATTACGGACATACCCTTTTCCTTTACCTGCCTCTCTACCTACAGCGTCTCTAGTAAACTTAAACCGTGATGACTTTGTATTGACAATTTTGGCTGTACCATCTTGTAGACGATTCAAAGCATCCCAATAAGCCTGTTCTGCCTGGCTAGTTTTCATGTTATTTCTCTTGATTTACTTCTAATACTGAAAGAAGACTGTCTATTTTTTTAATACTCACTTCGTATTCATGATGAACACGCTTTGGAATATCTAAAGTGAGTTGAGACTTATAAAAATCTTTAGTTTGTAGCAAAATACTTTTGGATTCTGGTGAAAACACCGCATTTTCACAGCTAATACAAGCAGATGCCAATACACCAGCACCTTTATCACAAGGTTTAATAGACATACATCCGCCAACTAAAGTAGATCGATAACGAATTTTGCCATTTTTGACTGCTTTCTTAGTACTATTTCTATTATCTAAGAACTTAGGAAGCTTATTCTCTACTTTTCTTTTTTGTAGATTTTTACCAGCTGCACCAGTTAGTGTCACCCTGCTATCTAACAATTCATGCAAATTATCTGACTCTACTCTTGCTTGGGCCTCCTGCCATTCCTTTTGCATAGCTTTGACTTCAGGGCCGTTGCCTAAAATATTTATCGCTCTAGAGTTTGAGTCCGTGTAATAGACTGTCATCATCATGCTTATATGTTTTAGCTGGGATTTAAGAGTAGGATATGAAACATAACCACTAGAAGCAGCATACACGGCTAAGGAGCGTCTAAACTGATGAAAGCCTAAAGGCCAAGGCTTACCTAATTTAATATTATTAGATATTTCATCGCCGTATAAAAATTGACTGACTTCCTTTAAGTCTTGTTCTGAAATTAATAAGTGCTCTGATGACATTATTTTTTGAATGAGGTTGCTATTTAAGGCAGTTGTTGCATAATCAAAATGCGGATGAGGCTTTCCAGATTTCCCATTTTCAATTGAAAAAAACAACGGTAACTTACTCTCATCTTCTGCCACCTGACTCTTATTAGCAGACCAGTTCAAAGCTCCTTGAGTGATAAATTTAGCTGCTTCAAAAGCTTCTTCAACAATTGAACCTGTTACCCATTTTGTAAATCTTGGTACTCCATTACTTTCCAATTTTGTTGTAGTTGACCATACTACAGGTATATTCCCAGTATCGGAATGAATATGTCTTAGCCCGTTGAAAGGGATAGATAGTAATTCATTTTTACGCATACCTGTAAACGCAGCTATAACAAAAGCGCTTTTCATCTGTATTTGACCTAAGCTGATTGTTAAACTTAACCAATTAGCATTCTTGATGATGTTTAAATCTGTTAATTCTGCTAAAATCTTAGTTAGCTTTGTATCTGTCTTCAAAGCAGTTTGCCAATAAAATCTGATTAAGCTTTTTTGTGATTTAGTAAGCTTACTCATAGGTACACTCTGATCTAATCTTAATGCTTCATCTCTTACTTTAGTACGTGCAGAAAAAACATATGAGATCTGCTCAGCGTGCTTATTAAAAACCTGCAAACTTTCAATGGTATCTTTTAGCAGGTTCTGATAAATACGTGAAGGAATGATCATGGTTTGAAGACTTTGAGAAGTCTCAGGGAAAGATTTTCTAGTCTTTCTTAGTTTGCTTGAAAATTCTTTTGAAGGTTGCATGTTACACCAAAAATTACTTTGATTTAAAACAGATGCTGTATCAATAAATCTTTGTATCTTGCCTAAATGCAAACCTATTTGTTTCTCCGTCGAACTATTAGTTACTAGGAAGTCGATTGCACTACTGTCAGTAAATATATTATTAAAGTCAATATTATTGTTTACACAGTAACTAATTAGGAAGGATATAGCGACTATAGTCACTGCACTACAAAAGAGTTATGTTTTGGATGAATATCATAAAACAATTTAGATAAGTCATTTTCCATCCAACCTTGGCGTAAAAACTTCACTTGAGCCCACTTTTTCTCGATGGGAT
>NZ_JAMYEB010000044.1:0-3217 GCF_033790785.1 Psychrobacter sp. PP-21
TAAAAAGTGGTCGATGCCAATCCGTAACTGGACGTCTGCTCTGAATCGTTTTATGATTATGTTTGATGACCGTATCAGTAAGCATTTAATCTAAATGGCAGTTACACAGAATCTGGGATGGTCTCTTTACTTGAGGCTTCTTATGTATATGGTCTAACTATATAAACATAAAAGATTTTCGAAGATCTTGTTTTTACTCATTCACAATAACATTCAGGTTTATATTAGCAGTCTCTTTCAAATATTTTTCAGTGGCTGCTAATAATCTTAGAGTATCCTCAGGTGGGTTATCAATAGAAAGACTAGGTTGTACAATAAAAATCTCAAAATTTATGGGCTTTCTATTAGCCATACTCATTAAACTTTCAAGCTTTTCAACACTGCCTTTTTCAATCCTACTTCTCGATTGACCTAGACGTACTTTGGTCTGCCTGCGTAATAGATGATTAAAAAAGTCGCTACCCTTCTTTTGTTTCCAAATAACTGACTTCTGTGCTTGCCCGCAAACCTCGTAAAAATTATCAATACGTGCGCTAATACGCCCATTTTTAGCATATTTCAGATGATGTAGTTGAATATAAATTCTTGAATCCTCATCTCTAATAGCAACAACATCCGCAATTTCACCTGACCCGTCATCATCGTAAATAATATCAAAATCTTGAGCCTTTAAATCGTTGATCACTTTATATTGAATAGAATCAATTATTAGTGGCTCAACGTGTTGCGACTCTTTGCCTATATCTACACCTGCCCAGTCTCGCGCTATTAACTTTTCGACTGGATATGGAGTCATAATTTGTTCTATAGTCGTGTACTCATTACCAGTTAGGCGTGATCCATCAGCGTACCAAACTGAAGGTGGACTATTATTGAAATAAAATTCTAAATCTACTCTTTTTGTTTTGAGCTTAAAATGTACTTGATAAGTAGATAGTTTAGTAATTAGATATCTCGATTGCGCCTGTCCGTCTACTTCCTCAACTATAATAGTTTGTTTAAACTTAACGTTATGGCTAGGTGTCTCAATTTCAAAAAGTATCTCGTTATTGCTACAATTGCCTAAATTAATTGAGCATTCAGATAAGTTAATACTTTGATTATCAATCTCTAAATAAACATGCGACTCAGAGTAATCCGTATAAATTCCTTCATCCCAATCAATCATGATTGGTACATTATCAGGTAAACTATTAACTTCCTTGGGTTGTAACGTGGCTTTTAGAACCTGATTCGGATCAATACTTTCGTCGTTTAAGCTCTTACTCATCTCTTCACACCATGTGACGAATTTTTTTATATTACCTCGGCGTTTACTCCATATTCTGCCTTTAAATGAACAACCGATAGTTACCTTATCACCTTCCTTATAACCAGTACCTGATACAAATGACTTTTCAGTGCTTCTTAGTGTTGAATCAGCTATAGCCTCTTCAATATCTGAGCCCGAACGCATTGTGAATCTGATACTTTTATTTAAAAATTCTTTTAGCCCTACGTTTTGTAATTGTAGTCTATTAATACCATCTAACACTCTAAAGACATTTATCTTCTTAATATGAAGTGGGGCGACTAAGATTGCTTCAGCCAATTTATCAAAGTTGTCGTCCCTATTTGAATCATGTATAAACAAAAGATTTTCTTCTACATTGTAGTGCAATACCATTAAACGCCAATTCAAACCATAGATGTCTTTGTAGTTCACCCAGTCAATATTAACTTTATCAGCAGTGATGATTACTAAAGTCTGATTTGCTTCATTGTAGTCGCTAAATTGATATTCGCATTCCTTAAATCTTTGTAAACCTTCTTCGAACCTATCAAAATAAGCTATGCTATTTTCACTTATATTTCGATATACCATAGCACTCATAGCAAAGCGGATATTTTGGAATGGTATTTGACTGTTGGCTAAATCTCTAAACTCATGTATAAACTCGTAAAACTCCATCTCCTCTGATGTGGCATCTGTACTATATGCAGCAAGTAGGCTGTTCCAATTTGCATCTCTAGCGTACAAATCGCTTAATTCTTCTTCAACAGTCACATCAGCGATATTCGCTACAAAGCTAGCGGTTCCTAGCTGACTGTCTACAGAACTTCTTGTAAACCTGCCCGCAAACTGTAATGTAATAGGTAAACTTTTTCTAATATCATGAAACGCTGCTATTTTAAGATGAGGTAAGTCAAACCCTTCTCCTAGCATATTGACAGCAACTATTATTTTATGTTCAAGATTGATAATAGCGTTTAAAATAGCTTTTTTATCTCGTATTGATGAATGAACTAAAATGGGATTTAAATCAGTGAATTCAGCATAGATTCTAAACACCTCTTCAGCTTTGCTTTTAGTCGCACACCTTGCCATTAAAATATGATTATGACCATTGGCTATATCTTGACGTAATCTTGCCACAGCCTTCTGTACAATAACTTTATCAGCTTTTTTAAGGTCATATTCTCGAATAGGTAAAAAATCAATAGGCTTAAAATAACCTTGGTCTTGAGCCATTTTTAGGCTGAAATTAAAGATGACTTTGCCATTAAGCGCTTTGCCATCCTGTCGAAAAGGGGTCGCCGTAAATTGCACAACTTTGGCCTTATCAAATTTAATTAATACTCGCTCCCACGAGTTTGCCTTGGCATGATGTGCTTCATCCACGAATACATGTGTAAAACGCTCAGCAATTTGCAATAAATCATCTGAATTATAACCATCCATGATACTCATGGTAGTGACAATCACGTTAGAGTCGTCAATAATATCGAATAATTCATTAAGGGCTGATACGCCTTGCTTGAGAATGCCTACGATAGGATTTAATGCATCCTTATCAAGAATGCCAAATGCTTTCAGCAATCCGAACGTTATAAACTTCTCTGCTAATTGGTTACGCAGTGCGTCCGATGGTACGATAACCAGTAACTTTTCACATCTTTCGACAGCCAATACAGACAGCATGGTTTCTGTTTTGCCTGTACCCGTTGGCATAACAACGGTAGCCATCTGGCTTGATACTTTTATATGACTTAGAATGGCATACAAGGCTGATATTTGCGGTACTCTTAGGCCCAAAACTTCATTTGACGTATAGTCAGTTCTTTTTAAATAAGATACAATCATTTTAAAGCAAGCGAAATAGCAGAAGAACAAATGACCTATTCAGCAGATTTTCGAGCACAAGTGATTAAAAGTGTCAAAAACAAAGACATGAGT
>NZ_JAMYEB010000045.1:0-3137 GCF_033790785.1 Psychrobacter sp. PP-21
CATTAAACAGCCGCTTATACGCTGAAAAACAACAGCAGCAAGTCAATAAGGTTCCTGACAGCAATTCAGCCCCCGCTATCGCTGCTGCTCGCGCCTCAAAAGTGGCTTTATCTGGCAGCTCTGGATATTGTGCCCGTTACGTACGTAAAGCACTACAATCAGCTGGTTATGAGTTCACTCCAAATCCTTCAGCCTATCAGTACGCTACTCGTGGCACACTTGAGAAAGCAGGTTTCAGCAAAATCAGCAATGATATGCCAACCCAAGTAGGTGATGTTATTGTCTATGATCGCTCATCAAAGCGTCCACATGGCCATATTCAAATTTTCGATGGTACAAATTGGATTTCTGACTTCCGTCAGAACAGCATCAGCCCATACAGTGGTGTCTATGCTTATACGACATGGCGCGATTCAAAATACGTGGATGACGCATCCGCATCAGATCGTAATATCTACCTTGCTATGAATGATAAATAAGACTTTCTAAGTCAGCACAACATAGTTGTTATTTCCTCCAACCCAGTAGGGCGTGTTGAACATTCACAAATAGTCTCTGTCAGTGCCATGGTTGAAGGTTCAACACGCCCTAGTGACTAGTGACTGTGCCCGATATGGTTATTCGCAGAGCTTTGCTGCTCTGATATGTCGCAGACCAATGCATCGCTATGGGCGCTGGTCTGCGGGTGTGACAAGCTTTCAACCTGAATGGTGGCGTGATGAATACCAAGCGCAAGCAACCCTTGCTCAAGATTGGCAATCAATACGCTGGCATCCGAGATTCTCATATCCCCATCGACCATCACATGGCAAGATAGCGCATTTAGCCCGCTGGTGATGCTCCAAATATGCAGGTCGTGGACTTGTTTTACTTGTGGATGGGCAAGCAGCTTGTCTTCCACATCTACCAGCGATATGCCTTCTGGCGTGCCCTCCATCAAGACATGTACCGAATCACGTACAACGCGGTAACCACTTACTAAGATAAGTACCGCGACGATCACCGACGCTGCGGCATCGGCCCAAACCCAGCCAAACCCCATCATCAGTAAAGCGGCGATGATCGCGGCGACAGAGCCCATCAAATCACTTAATACATGCAAGTAAGCGCTTTGCATATTGAGGTTGACAGGCTCTTTGGAATCATTGCTTTTATTTGCTTTTTCTTTATTTACTTTGTCTGCATTTGCTCCATGGCTGTGGGTGTGTCCATCGCTGCCGCTACTACCACGATGCATCAGCCAAGCGACCAAGATATTAACCAGCATACCGATGGTGGCGACGATTAGCATACCTTGGGTAGCAATCTCAGGCGGTGAGTTAAGGCGTTTGATCGCTTCATAAAAAATCATCAAGGCGATAATTACTAGCGTCGCACCATTGACGGTGGCCACGATAATCTCAAAGCGTTTATAGCCAAAGGTCTTTTGATGGGTGGCGGCTTTTTCGCCGATTTTAAATGCCATCAACGTCGCACCAAGGGCGATGGCGTCGCTGAGCATGTGTCCTGCATCAGAGAGTAACGCCAAGCTGCCTGTCAGTAAGCCACCAATCGCCTCGATAAACATATAGCCTGTGATGATCACAAAGCTAATCAGTAACGTACGCTGATAGCCTTTGGTATCTCTTGGTGCGGTGTTTTGCTCTAGGTGAGTGTCATGATCATGAGCGTCTTGATTGCCAGCAGTATAGTTACTATCGTTGTTTTTATAGACATCAATAGGCTCACTTGGAGGCAAATGCTTATTTTGCTTATGACTGGCATCTTCTTGACTCATAACGTTACTCAAATTTATTAAGACTTATGGTAAATAACTTCAAGGATTAATGATAAATCTAACATAGTCGAGTATTAGAAGCTGTAACGACGAGGTAAAAATGCAGCCAGTAAGCTATAGTCGATTCACTGCAAAAATGACATCGTGCTACTGGTATAAATTTTCCTTGCATGCTGTTATTACAGAGGCTGCGCAACATTCATTCCAGTAGCACTCTTCAATTTATCACCATGTTATTTTGAACTGACTAGGGCGTGTTGAACATTCATAATTTGAGCCAGATATAAGCACAAGCAAGAGCGACCGTATTTTCATAACTTTGCTTGAGCTTATCAAACCTGGTGGCAACCGCCCTATACTGTTTTAGTTTGGCGAAAGCATTTTCTACTAGATGCCTCGCTTTATATAAGTCCCAGTCCATATGGTCGTTAGAAGACTGAGTATTTCGTTTTCGAGGGATGTTATCCCGTGTCCCTGCTTGTTCAATATGCGCTCGTAGTGCATCAGAATCATAGCCTTTATCGGCACATAAAACCTCTGTGTTGCTCAAATTAACTTTGTCTACTAAGTCAGGTGCGACTTTAACATCGTGGGTCGTGCCATCTGACAAGATAAAGGTAATCGGATTGCCATGCGCATCTACTGCCAAGTGAATCTTGGTCGCGCGTCCTGCCACACTTTTACTAATGGATTGTAGGTTCTCATTGCCACCACTGCTGTGCTGATGCGCTTTAATATGAGTACCATCAATGAAGACCCACTCAAGGTCTGCGTCTTTGATTAATAAAGCAAACAGCGTAATCAGCTTATTACTACGAAACCAGCGCTGGTAAGCTTTATAGATGGTATTGGGCTTGCCAAAACACTCGGGTAAGTCGCACCAAGGACAGCCAACACGCATGCGATAAAGCACGCCTTCAACCGTTTGTCTAAGATTTCCTTTGTCATAGATATTAAGTTCTAGTAATATAGGTTTCAGTCTTGTCCAGTGTTCATCTTTGAGCATAGTGCGAGGCATAGCGAACGATATCTTTTTTGTGTGAGAACTTAAAGATTAACCGTTCGCTATTTTTTTTGCCATTAATTTATACCCAATGTTCAACACGCCCTAGTGATCTTAATATCATTGCTGGGTTTTTTTGTGCTTAACATCAGGGCGTATTTAACCTTTCATGATTTGATCCGTCAGAAATGAACACTACTGATATCATTACTCATGACAGGAGTTATCGACAAGCGCGTTTAAAATGCCACATGATGACGCTGGTGCACTACTTGCACATTTCTGGCGCAAAACGGTCAAGTGATGCTTTAAGTGCATCAGTTCTTCCATTCGTATTTCCACAGCATGAATGTGCTC
>NZ_JAMYEB010000046.1:0-2841 GCF_033790785.1 Psychrobacter sp. PP-21
AACCAGACTAGAATCCAAAAGGGTTTAGGCTATAAAACGCCAAGACAGGTATGGTTTGACTTTTATCGTCAGGCTGCGTAACTAAAATCTCCCAAGTCAATGTCTACAGATTTGACAGCATAGGTCAGAATTATAACTTTATCCTCTTCTTTATTTAGAAATTGATCGGTTTTCGGATCTTTTAAATACATTTCGAAAACATTGGTTCTATCTTGAGCACCAATGAATAAGTTTTGTACTAAAAATCCTTTTTCTTCTGGATCACAAGCACCAGCCTTTAACTCTTCTTTAGAAATATGACCTTTACTGATAGGCTTCATTGGTAAATGTTTGAGGAAGTTAGTGCGTTGGTCATTCCAGTTATCATAATTTTTTAATCTATCAAAACGACTAGACTCTGCTCTACCACACCCTAAGCATATAAAATAGCCATGACCGTAAATTCCGCTGCTTTGGTGGAATACAAGGCCATCCTCATCTGTACGGAATGAACCAATATTGGGGGATATAAGAGGATGGAGACTGCCTTTCGCCTGAATTTTTGGGTCTTCCACAGGCACAAAGGACTGGTGCTCAATGCTATTGTGAGGAGCGGTATAATAGTCCACTCTGAATCCCATAGGTTCAACATAGGTAACGACGTCATGATTTAGTTTTTTTAAGGTATCTTCTTCATGAGATAGGCTGTTCTGGTTTTCCGGTGAGCCATTTCTAATAGTTGTTCCACAATTACTACAAGCTATATGTTTAGAGCTTGGATATACATCCATGGCACCACAGTTTTTACATCTAGCAAATAAATTTATGATTTGAGCGTCGTTACCACCTGTACTATAGTAACGGCTAAGCTCTAAACCAGCGGATTGATATACCAGTCCATCTACCGCAATTTCGTTACCTGGTGCATACTCTCTGATTGCAATAGCAATATCGCGTACAGGCTTACTAGCATGAGTACTTAAGTTGTCTATCCTTGAAGATAAGCTGACATCGACAGTGTTAGCTGAGTTCTTCTTCTTAGAGTCAGATTTGTCTGAATTTTCAGCGTATAAACTGTATATATCAAATTCGACTAAACCTGATGGAAAACCATAACGGGGTAAAAAATTGTGGCGTGCTAAATCTGAGAGTAGGTAACCACAGACAATACTGCGTATATCAAATATTAACTTAGATAAGTAGCTTGATTTTGAATCACTAAATGTGTGGTACTCCTCTATACGTCTAGCTACTCTATTTACTAAGTAGCTCTGAGCCTTAACCAAATCTAAAATACTTTTCTGAATTATTTGAGTTAGAGAAATACCTTCTAATGAACTAGCTTTACGAATGGTATCTATTTTATGCTGTATGCTTTGCCTATATTCAGATTTTCTATCAATTTGGATGAGATGTTGAAGCTTCTCAATAAAGATATAAGCAGGAGAGCTTTCAAATAAATTGCAGTATAGGTTCTTGTATAAGTCAGATTCACTTTCAAAGTTAAATTGAAGTAATTCATTGATTTCATTAACTAATAGATTATTTTTTATTTTATGACTGTCAGCATCTGGATCAAGAGCAGCCTTAATCGAAAACTTTACAAGGGCTTCAATATCTTTGAATCTTGTATCTTTCCAGTTGAAGAAGAAAAAACCTGAATTAAGTGTGAGAGCAGACTCATTCTCGGCTAATAGTTCAGGCAAGTAAGACGCCAATAAGTAAGCGTTAATGTGCCTCTGTACAATACGATCACTTTCAAGCGTGATATAAGGCGGCGATATTTGAGTATTAAATGCCCATAGCGTGTTATTAAATACCATTTGTTCGTGCGGATTATCTTTACATAGTGTAAAAGCTGTGGCGGTGCTTTCTCTACTCCGGCCGGCTCGACCAGTTCGCTGAAGGTAGTTTGCAGGATGAGGGGGTACGTTACTCATTGCAACGCTAGATATACCGCCAATATCGACACCCATCTCCATTGTAGTAGAGCAGTTTAAGATATTAATCTCACCTTCTTTAAATCTTTTTTCGTATTCTTTTAAATAAGTAGAGCTAAGCTGTGCAGAGTGCTCTTCTGTTACTATCGTATTTACACCTCGAATAACATCACTTGAGATATCACTCCATAAATTCTCTTTACGTAGCCTTTGAATCGTTTCATTGCTCTGGAGCCACTGCTCAGCTTCTCTTTTAAAGCGAGGCTCTCCAGGAGAAGGTATGAAAATTTCTATTTCTTCATGTCGGCATAAGTACTTCTCTTTTTTATCTACTAATTCTTTAATTTTTGAATGACGTGGAATATAAGGTGTAATCCCTTTAAATGTCTTGGGTAATAAACGGTTTGTAACTGGGCAGACCCAGACCTTTAATGGAATACTCAAAGAGGTGTTATTGAAGTTAAGCTGATAGACTTGTATACCGCCATCTATAGGTTTAGCAGTCAGTAAACCTACTCTAATAAGGTCTTTCCAGGCTCTCATTAAAATTGTATTAATTAAGTCCTGATTATAAGCTTCTGTTAAGTCTAAATTAGCAGCAAGTGCCAGTAAGCGTATTACACGTATGCTGTTATTAGGTGCATCAGTATTTATTTGCGCCCATTCACGGGTGGTATTACTGTCTCTCTTGTTTAGATTAAGCTCTGAATTAGGCTTAACGAGTTGTTTTATTTTGAAAAATCGCGTACTTAATGAATTGATTTTATTTTCACTAAGATCAAGGATGCGTTGCTCCGGTAATCCCCCCAATAAATAAGAACACTCATAAATAGAGAGTAACTGCTAGAATACATCAGCAGGAGAATCCTATGAAAAAGACACGCTTTAGCGACAACCAAATCGTCAACATCCTAAAACAAGC
>NZ_JAMYEB010000047.1:0-2757 GCF_033790785.1 Psychrobacter sp. PP-21
GACAAGCGAATTTAAGCAAGCAATGAAAGAACGCGACACTATCAATGTCGTTGATGAGCTGGCAGCAATCAAAATTGATGAGAAATATTATGAGCAAGCAAATAGAGCAATTACTAGCAGTAAACAGCGAATTGACAGCACAAAACGAGCAATTACTGCAACAGCAGACAGCTTTAGAATTGCAAACAGCAGAACTGAAAAAACAGCAGACGCTGCTAGCTACATCACACAACGAACTAGCAGCACAAAACAAGCAATTGCTAGCAGTGAACAGCTCGCAGCAGACGCAGATCAAGCAATTACTAGCAGTAAACGAGCAGCTGCAAAACGCTTAGAGCAACAGCAGCAACAGCTTGAGCGCATTCGACAGAGACCTATTCGCGAACTATTACGACTTGAGTTTCGCGTGCTAGTGACAAGCGAGCATGGCTCAAAGCTAAGAGATACAGTCGCGAGAGTAGACGACAGCTTTTACGATCTCTACATGCAAGCAAGACGTGAAAAATTTAATATCGCTATATCAAACAAAGATAGAGATGGAACACTCACAAACAGCGAGCTTGTCGAAAACAAGACAGCGCAAGCGATAGAGCGTTTTATGATGAAAAAAGAGAACTTGTCAAACATTGACGTTTTAGATGATTTTGACAGCAACATGAGCGTGCAAGACTTCACGCGAAAATACAGCTTAGAATGCGATATAAGCGACTTAAAACGATTAGACGAGCTTTACCCAATTGAGCCAAAACAAACGCTAAAATCAGCAAATTTGAGCGAACCTGGCCCAAGAAATGATAAGAGAAATGACAATGATCGCGGCTTTAGTATGTAATATTAAAACACTGTTACAAAAAGCTTAAAATCAACAAATCCAATGCCAGCATACACTTGCTTTTTTTCTGAGCAATAATTAAGTAAAGCTAAACAAAAAAAAAGCAGAGTCTAGTTGAATAGACTCTGCTTTTGGTATTACTATGTGAGTTAACGGTTACAGCGTGCTGAAACACACTGTAACGAACAAATAAGCATGTGCAGTGCGTTATTTGAACAGTATTAAATACCCGTTTAGGGTCATTTTATCTATATTCTGCTCAAAACTCAACTCCCTGTTACGTTTTACAATCTTTCTTTGTTCGTTGCATATCTGTGTGGCTCTCTCTGTACTGTTCCCTCGCGATGGGTGGCAGGCATCAGTGACGACTGCATTGCATGGGTGACAAGAAACTCTATACAGGGGTTGCTGGACAAATAGAGAGCGTAACGAGTGGTTATATTGTCTTTCAAAGCGGCAAATTGGATGTAATCCTTGCTAGCACAGAGAGCTTATAGCGGTTAAGAGCGTGTTCAGGCGGTGATACTAATCGTAATCTTAACAGTCGCAGCTTAGTACAGTGATGCGATCTTGATGAGCGATGAGCGATGCCGAGCGCATACATCATTACTATCAAAGCAACAGCACTAAAGCGTTTAAGCATTGCTTAGACGCTTTAGGGTGAGTGTTGCTTGAATTCACTCAAAGCTCCACCAAGTGCATAACGAACACTTAGGCTATTGTCAAGTTATGTGTGGGATTGAAAGCCTTACAGTGTAAGGGTTACAGAGAAATTAAAAAAAGAATTAAATAAAAAAAATAACAATTAAAGAGAGTCGAGATTCAGATCTAAGAATTACAAGCATAATGTGAAAAGAACATAATCAGACTCTGCCAAAAAAACATAGTGTTCATATAGCTTTCAAGACTTTGACGTACATATAAAATATGTACTATGTACATACATTGTATGTACAATAAGATTCGATGAAAATTAAATGAAAAAACCGCTTGTTTTGTGTACATACATCGTACATACTAAGTATGTATTCAATATGTACATAAGGAGATACTATGACTACAAAAACGAAAGCGTTCACAATACGAGTTGATGAAAACTTAGTTAGCGCGTTTCATCATGCGTGTTCGAACACAGATACGACTGCATCACAAGCTGTACGTGCGTTTATGCGTGATTACGTAAAGAAAAATGGTCAAGCTGATTTGTTTTCAACACCAAAAAAGAGGACAAAATAATGAGAGTAGAGTACGGAACACGATTCTTTGATGAATCAGACGAGCGTTGTTTTCTAATTAAGTTAGTGCTAGAACGCGGACGTTATAATCCAACAAAGCACGCAGCAGACGACGATCTAATCATCGGCTTTGTGCAGTTCTATGACAGCGCGACAGGTGAATCAAGCAGATATTGCGGACGTTTTAACGAGCGTAACCCATCCGCGAGTATTAGCAACATCATGCAACATGGTGTGAAATTCGATAACATGGTCAATGACTGGTCAATCATTATTGAACATAGCAAAAATCACGAAAGCTAAAATGCATTATCAGACGTTGTGAGAGCGTCGTAATCAGCTCTTACAGCGTCTTTGTCTTTATCAGCTATATACGCACTATCAAACAGTTTACGCATCATCTGAGCTACTTCTGCATCATTCTTACTAGCTGTTTTTAACGCAGCTCCCCAAATCACCTTTTTTCTAGTCTCTGCTTTTCTTTTCTCTGCTTTTTCAGCATTCATGAGTCGTTGTGTAGCAGCACGAGCTTTCATTAACTCATCAGCTTTTTTTTCAGCTCTCAACAGTATAGACAGCTTTTTATTGTCATCATCAGAACGCGCTGATTTGCTTCCTAATGCGATTATTAGCTGCTGTGTATCAGTTGGTGACTTGTACGCTTTAAAACGTGTGACAAGCGAATTTAAG
>NZ_JAMYEB010000048.1:0-2239 GCF_033790785.1 Psychrobacter sp. PP-21
AACCAGTTTAATGGCTTCTAGCTTAAATTCTTGGCTGTAGCGTCCGCGTTTGGTGGTCATATCTTCTCTCCAGTCTTGGTGATAGTATAACCTCTTATCTACTGTCCTATTTCATTATGCCACTACAAACGCAACCATGCTGGAGTATATGCTTATTCGTCAAAAAGATGCGCCTATTATTGACCAGTCTAAAGGAAAATTACGCTGGATAGTGCTGGACGAAGCCCACAGTTATACAGGCTCTACTGCTGCAGAAATGTCTCTCTTACTACGCAGAGTCATGATTGCTTTCGATGTTAATCCTAACAAAGTTCATTTTATTGCAACTTCAGCTACCATTGGAGAGCATAAAGAAGCAAAAGATAACTTAAAAAAATTCTTGGCTTCTCTAGCCGGTGTTGATACTCAGCAGATTCATATTGTGTCTGCCAAACGCAATGTTCCTGATATTCCCTCAGTTAACAATCAACCACTCAATCAGGTTAAATCCCTAGAAAACCTTGCTCAAATTGGTGCTGAAGAGTTAGTTAGTCCTGAGCGCTTTCAAGCACTGGTCAATCATCCTTTTGCACAAAAAATAAGACAACAGTTTGTACGATCTAGTGACAATGGGGTTGTGACTAGAATTCAGAGCCTCAAAGAATTAAACGAATTTTTAAAATATGATATAAATACTCTGCTTATTAATAGTGATAAAAAAATATCCAATATAGACTATTTGCTCAACTGGCTAGATGTCTGCTCCAATACCAAGCATAAAGACAATGCTCCTGCCTTTCTTCCTCTACGCTCTCACTTCTTCCAACGCACCTTATCTGGTCTATATGCTTGTGTAAACCCTAACTGTAGTGGCAAGCACAACACACCAATATCGGGAATAAAAAATAATGGTCAGCCCATATGGGAGTTTGGTTATGTATATACTAATCAACAAACAAGCTGCTCGCACTGTCAGTATCCAGTATTTGAGCTTAGTTATTGTGACGATTGCCAGACCCCGCACCTTCTTGTTCAAAAAGGCATGGTAACGGTAGGAGATTCTCATAAAACAAAATGGATACAGTTTAATAGGCTCAAGGATGATGACTTTACCTTGAATAGATCCTCCACTCTTGACGAGGATGAGCAAATAGATGAAAGGGCTGAAAACGAAGATAATGCCAATGACTTTCAACCCATGCTTCTACTTCCTATTTGGTCTAGTAAGCACAATCTGGTTAAGGAAGTATCCGATAATGAGCTTTCCTACCTATATCCTAGTACTCTTGATCTAGATGGAGTTGAATATACGACAAAATCTGATAATAGAGTTGAAATTATTGTAAAAAATGAAACAGCACAACTACCTCCTCTTAATTACTGCTATTTCTGCGACAATAGCAGCCCTAAAAAGCCGGTTATTAGAACCGCCCGTTTAGGTGCACCTTTTTACATGAGTGCTGCTGCCCCTATTTTGTTAGAGCACTGTCCTATTTTTGAGAAGAATACAGACAGTAAGCCTGCTCAAGGCAGAAGAATGATTACTTTCACCGATAGTAGACAAGGTACTGCTCGCATCACAATGAAACTGCGCCAGGATTCTGAACGTCGCAGTTTACGCCATATTGTATATTACAACCTCGCTCAAAGATTTGATTCTTCGCAGGGTTTAAATATTAAAGAGCTTGCTGAATTAAATAGTCTCAAATTTCAATATGAGGCACTACAAAATGACTCTAGCGCCTCACCTATGTTCAAAGATCTTTTAGAAGACAAAATTACAGATTACGAGAATAAAAGTAAGATTCAACCTCCTGCTTTAAAGTGGGAGGAAGTTATACAATCCATCGCTGATCACCCAGAGTTTAAGTTCTTATCAAAGAGCATCAGTAAAGTTGCTGATATTAATCATATCTATGATGACTTCCAAAAAGCAGAGCTTCTGCTTCTTAATGAAATTGCCTACAGACCAAAGAATGCCAATTCATTAGAGACAATGGGCCTAATCTCTTTCAACTATCCGCAGTTAGATAAAGTGAATATAGATAAATTTACAGAATGGACTAACTTAGGCTTCTCAAGCGATGACTGGAAGGACTTCCTAAATTTGATATTAACTTATTATATTAGGGAGGGTAACCCTCCCAAACTTAAGACACCTAATAAATAGAATTAAGCTGCCTGATTGAGTTTCTGTATCGGTGTAAAACCGCCATTGCCCATGTTTGGGCGCTTATGATTATAATGGTATAACCAGTTT
>NZ_JAMYEB010000049.1:0-2090 GCF_033790785.1 Psychrobacter sp. PP-21
TCATGTCTTTGTTTTTGACACTTTTAATCACTTGTGCTCGAAAATCTGCTGAATAGGTCATTTGTTCTTCTGCTATTTCGCTTGCTTTAAAATGATTGTATCTTATTTAAAAAGAACTGACTATATTGTAAATTATATGTATATTACTATCTTCGTACTTGATATAGTTTTCCGCCTTTTTAAAGTCTAACACCCTGATATCATGATATTTTTTAGATATATTGATGACCTTCCTGCGATAGCGCTTATCTATATCAATCTTGTAAACTTTATAAAAAACTTCTCTTTCGTAAGTAGAGATAAGTTGTTGCTTGAGGTTGATATCCACTTTTTCCGTCTCGAAAGCGCTTTTAAGCTTGTCTAAGCTGTAGTATCTATTGTCTTGATAGGATTTATAGACCTTCCCTATTTCAAAAAGTAGTTTCAATGTTGCCATAATAATTGCAATTGGTAGCCATCTATCTAGAGATCCAATATCTAAACCTATCATTTTCCACTTCTATAAGACAAAAACTATAATATACTCTTTCCATCGTGAATTAGTAACCCACTACTGCCTCATTCAACCACCCTTCAACATCACCCACCTGCGCCGCCAGTTCAGGTTGCGAGTTTGCCAGTTCAGCAAGCGCATCTTTAATCTCGCTCTTGTTATATTTCACACCCGTCAATGTCTCTTTAAGCAAATCAATCAGCTCAACATTTAACGCGTCAGAAAAGATAACAACTTCTGCAATCATTGCCTGCTTCACATCCATATGCACATCCATGATACCCCAATCAAAGCGCGTCTCGATATGATGGCTAAACTCAGGCGTTTTGCCAAAGCGCCAATCCCAGTCTGCCATCTGCTGATAGTAAGCGTTTAGCGTCGGCTGCTTGGCAAGGCTGGCTTCATCCAACTGCTCAACTGGCGTAGTCTCTCCATAATATTCACAAAACGCCTCGATAATCGCCTCAGACAACGTCTCATGATTGATGGCATCATTGAATTCTACCAAGTTTGCCACGCGCGCACGTACAGACTTGATGCCTTTTGCTTTGAGCTTTAAGGGATGCGGATTGAGATAGTCGCCGAGCTTTTGCATGTTGGCATTGACCAGTAGTGTCCCATGATGAAAACTGCGATCGGCGGCGTGTTTGAAGGCGCTGCCTGATATTTTCCTATCGCCCACTTGCATATCATTACGACCAGATAAGGTGGCGTCTATACCCAGTTTTTTTAGCGCATTGATGATAATGGTAAAGTTGGCCGTTTGGTCGTACGCGTGTTTTGGAGATAAAAAAGTAAAATTGGTATTGCCCAAATCATGAAAAACCGCGCCGCCACCACTCTGTCGCCGCGCCAAAAATACATCGTCTGCTGCCATTTGATCGGTTTTGCACTCTACCCATGGATTTTGCGAGCGGCCAATGACCACGGTCTCAGAGTTGCGCCATAAGAAAAGCGTGTGCGAGTCGGGATTGAGCGTATTAAATATCCAATCCTCGGTTGCAAGATTAAACCACGGATTGGTCACCGCAGATTTTAAGATACGCAGTTTCATGATGGATCCTTTTTTAAATCGTTTTTATAGGGTGAGCGTTATAAATAGGTACAGACATTCTTACCGATGCGGCGTTGGAATTCAATGAGTGTATGCTAAGTAGTTATAAAGCATTAAGGTTAATATTCGTGATTGAATTTTGAGTAAAGTGGGTTTACCGGATACTTAATTTAATGGAACTCTGTTTAATTTGAATAGTAGATTGTTTCTAATAGAAAAACTCTACTAAAGCCGAATAAATAAAATACTCCTTTCTAGTCTTCTGCTACTATTAGGACTGTGAGGTGAATCAATAGTGTATGCAATAACAAAAAAGTCGTAAAACCTCCTAGTTTCTAGGAAAGGTAAGGATGAAGCGCCTACCCAATTTACAGGTTCTTGATATAAAAAGTGATATAAAAATAACTGTATTATGGATCGGTAATCCCCCCAATAAATAAGAACACTCATAAATAGAGAGTAACTGCTAGAATACATCAGCAGGAGAATCCTATGAAAAAGACACGCTTTAGCGACAACCAAATCGTCAACATCCTAAAACAA
>NZ_JAMYEB010000050.1:0-1944 GCF_033790785.1 Psychrobacter sp. PP-21
AATGGTGGGTCTAAGTGGACTCGAACCACTGACCCCCGCGTTATCAACACGGTGCTCTAACCAGCTGAGCTACAGACCCTAATACGTCCTAAAACGTAAGCTTAAACTAAAGAACAACTTGTTGTGAATTCTTGCTGACCGAATGCCATCTATAAGGAGGTGATCCAGCCGCAGGTTCCCCTACGGCTACCTTGTTACGACTTCACCCCAGTCATCAACCACACCGTGGTGAACGCTCCCCCGAAGGTTAAGCTATCCACTTCTGGTGCAATCAACTCCCATGGTGTGACGGGCGGTGTGTACAAGGCCCGGGAACGTATTCACCGCGGCATTCTGATCCGCGATTACTAGCGATTCCTACTTCATGGAGTCGAGTTGCAGACTCCAATCTGGACTACGATAGGCTTTTTGAGATTCGCATCACATCGCTGTGTAGCTGCCCTCTGTACCTACCATTGTAGCACGTGTGTAGCCCTGGTCGTAAGGGCCATGATGACTTGACGTCGTCCCCGCCTTCCTCCAGTTTGTCACTGGCAGTATCCTTAGAGTTCCCGGCTTAACCCGCTGGTAACTAAGGACAAGGGTTGCGCTCGTTGCGGGACTTAACCCAACATCTCACGACACGAGCTGACGACAGCCATGCAGCACCTGTATTCTAATTCCCGAAGGCACTCCCGCATCTCTGCAGGATTCTAGATATGTCAAGACCAGGTAAGGTTCTTCGCGTTGCATCGAATTAAACCACATGCTCCACCGCTTGTGCGGGCCCCCGTCAATTCATTTGAGTTTTAACCTTGCGGCCGTACTCCCCAGGCGGTCTACTTATTGCGTTAGCTGCGTCACTAAGTCCTCAAGGGACCCAACGACTAGTAGACATCGTTTACGGCGTGGACTACCAGGGTATCTAATCCTGTTTGCTACCCACGCTTTCGAGCCTCAGTGTCAGTATGATGCCAGGAAGCTGCCTTCGCCATCGGTATTCCTTCAGATCTCTACGCATTTCACCGCTACACCTGAAATTCTACTTCCCTCTCACCTACTCTAGCCTAACAGTTTCAGATGCAGTTCCCAGGTTAAGCCCGGGGATTTCACATCTGACTTATCAAGCCACCTACGCTCGCTTTACGCCCAGTAATTCCGATTAACGCTTGCACCCTCTGTATTACCGCGGCTGCTGGCACAGAGTTAGCCGGTGCTTATTCTGCAGCTAATGTCATCGTCTCCGGGTATTAACCGAAGAGTCTTCTTCACTGCTTAAAGTGCTTTACAACCAAAAGGCCTTCTTCACACACGCGGCATGGCTGGATCAGGGTTTCCCCCATTGTCCAATATTCCCCACTGCTGCCTCCCGTAGGAGTCCGGGCCGTGTCTCAGTCCCGGTGTGGCTGATCATCCTCTCAGACCAGCTACAGATCGTCGCCATGGTAGGCCTTTACCCCACCATCTAGCTAATCCGACTTAGGCTCATCTAATAGCGAGAGCAACAAGTTGCCCCCTTTCTCCCGTAGGACGTATGCGGTATTAATACGAGTTTCCCCGTGCTATCCCCCACTACTAGGTAGATTCCTAAGTATTACTCACCCGTCCGCCGCTCGACGCCTGGTAGCAAGCTACCATCGTTTCCGCTCGACTTGCATGTGTTAAGCCTGCCGCCAGCGTTCAATCTGAGCCATGATCAAACTCTTCAGTTTAATCTTGCTATGAAGCTCTTTAAAGAAGCTTCTAAACTTGGCTCATCTAATCTGGCAAAATCGCTAAAAATTATGTTCGTAATGAATTAACTTTGAGTTTTTCTGCTGTCTTAAATGATAATTTTTATAGTTAATAATCTTTCCGAAAAGAAAAGACAGTCAACTTTATTTTTTAGCATTCTGAATCAGCAAAAATCCACACAAGTTGTTCTTTAGTTATGCTTTTAAATAGTCTCAATCACTGTCGTCCAGT
>NZ_JAMYEB010000051.1:0-1825 GCF_033790785.1 Psychrobacter sp. PP-21
GTTATTAAAAAAGTAAAGAGAACTGAATCAAGCGTATAAACATAGGTGATATCGTTATCATAATTAGATTGTATGACACTTTGGAGTCGAAAGACTACTTGGGGTTGTATGGTCAAGTAATGAAGCGCACATGGTGGATGCCTTGGCAGTCAGAGGCGATGAAAGACGTGACAGCCTGCGATAAGCTTCGGGGAGGCGGCAATATCCTGTGATCCGGAGATTTCTGAATGGGGAAACCCACCTACCATAAGGTAGGTATCCTAATTTATTAGGAAGCGAACGAGGGGAAGTGAAACATCTCAGTACCCTTAGGAATAGACATCAATTGAGATTCCCCTAGTAGCGGCGAGCGAACGGGGAGAAGCCGATTAATTCTAATGTAGAAGAACAGCGTGGGAAAGCTGACCGTAGTAGGTGATAGTCCTGTATTCGAAACATTAGAGTTAACATATTAAGTAGAGCGGGGCACGAGAAATCCTGTTTGAAGATGGGGGGACCATCCTCCAAGGCTAAATACTCCTGACTGACCGATAGTGAACCAGTACCGTGAGGGAAAGGCGAAAAGAACCCCTGTGAGGGGAGTGAAATAGAACCTGAAACCGTGTGCGTACAAGCAGTGGGAGCCCACTTGTTGGGTGACCGCGTACCTTTTGTATAATGGGTCAGCGACTTATGTTCTGTAGCAAGGTTAACCGTTTAGGGGAGCCGTAGGGAAACCGAGTCTTAATAGGGCGTTTAGTTGCAGGGCATAGACCCGAAACCGAGTGATCTATCCATGAGCAGGTTGAAAGTGCCGTAACAGGCACCGGAGGACCGAACCCACTGTCGTTGAAAAGCCAGGGGATGACTTGTGGATAGGGGTGAAAGGCTAATCAAACTCGGTGATAGCTGGTTCTCCCCGAAAGCTATTTAGGTAGCGCCTCGGACGAACACCATTGGGGGTAGAGCACTGTTTCGGCTAGGGGGTCATACCGACTTACCAAACCGATGCAAACTCCGAATACCGATGAGTGATATCCGGGAGACACACAGTGGGTGCTAACGTCCATTGTGGAGAGGGAAACAACCCAGACCGCCAGCTAAGGCCCCAAATTCCTAGTTAAGTGGGAAACGAGGTGGGAAGGCATAGACAGCTAGGAGGTTGGCTTAGAAGCAGCCATCCTTTAAAGAAAGCGTAATAGCTCACTAGTCGAGTCGGCCCGCGCGGAAGATGTAACGGGGCTCAAACTAGGAGCCGAAGCTGCGGATTTGAATTTGTTTTCAAGTGGTAGGGGAGCGTTGTGTAAGCCTGTGAAGGTGTGTTGTAAAGCATGCTGGAGGTATCACAAGAGCGAATGCTGACGTGAGTAACGATAATGCGAGTGAAAAGCTCGCACGCCGGAAGATCAAGGGTTCCAGTCCAACGTTAATCGGGGCTGGGTGAGTCGACCCCTAAGGCGAGGCCGAAAGGCGTAGTCGATGGGAAATCGGTTAATATTCCGATACTTGTTTATAATGCGATGGAGGGACGGAGAAGGTTATGTCAGCCTGGCGTTGGTTGTCCAGGTGAAAGGATGTAGGTTTATAGCTTAGGTAAATCCGGGCTATTTCATACCGAGATCTGATAGCAAGCTGTACTTGTACAGCGAAGTGGCAAATACCATGCTTCCAGGAAAAGCTTCTAAGCAATAGTTATAAACGAATCGTACCCTAAACCGACACAGGTGATCAGGTAGAGAATACCAAGGCGCTTGAGAGAACTCTGCTGAAGGAACTAGGCAAAATGGTACCGTAACTTCGGGAGAAGGTACGCTGTTGGTGGTGATAGGACTTGCTCCTTGAGCTG
>NZ_JAMYEB010000052.1:0-1579 GCF_033790785.1 Psychrobacter sp. PP-21
GCTTGTTTTAAGATGTTAACGATTTGGTTGTCGCTAAAACGTGTCTTTTTCATAGGATTCTCCTGCTGGTGTATTTTAGCAGTTAATCTCTATTCAGGAGTGTTCTTATTTTTCGGGGGGATTACCACAGTTTCCCCACGTTCAATTTTACCACCGGGAAAACCCCATCGACCTGCATCGGGTGGGTTAGCACGGCGTACTAAAAGCACCTTTCCATCTTTAAAAAGTACTCCAATAGTAGCTACTATTGGACGTAGGCTCTGTGGTTCGTATTGTATTATAGGTTCATTACTTAGTATATTAGACATAAAAACTCAATTGAGAATAGGACATAGAGGATAGCTTAATATTCAAGTCCTCACTAGGGTACCGAACCAGTGAAAGCGCCTGACAATCTACCATTAGACTATACCTTAACAGTAAAACCCCCAAACGATAACCTAGCTATCATTAGACTTGTTTCTATTATTAAATGATAGTAATATCTTGATATTATCAATGAACATTATTTATTGAGTCTAAATAATAGAGGTAGTGTTATGAGCGTTCGTATTTATGTGAGAGCAAGCACTAAGGATCAAGACGCTAAGAGAGCCTTATCTGACTTGATTAGCTTTAGCAAAAGCTACGATGATAGCTATGCTGAATATATTGAGCATTTCAGTGGTACGAAGCTCGATAGACCCGCACTCACTCTGTTACTCAATGACGCTGAAGAAGGAGATATTCTACTGGTTGAAAGTGTGGATAGATTAAGCAGGCTATCTCAAGATGATTTTGCAATCTTAAAGCAGCGCATTAAAGACAAGGGCTTACGATTGGTGGTAGCTGATCTACCAACCACGCATACGGTCAGTGAAGGTATGACCGGGGATATTCTCAGGGTGATCAACGATATGTTAATCGACTTATTAGCCACAATGGCAAAGCTTGATAACGACAAGCGTAGAGAGCGTATCAAGCAGGGATTGGCTAACAGTGGCTATAAGCCCACTGGTAAAAAGCCTAATACAACGAAACATAATCGTATTATAGAATTAAACAGTCAAAACAATATGACAAAAGAGGAAGTAGCTAAGGCAGTTGGTGTTGGGGTAGCTACCGTTTATCGCGTATTAAAAAAGTAGTTAGTCATCAGTAGCAGCTTAGGTATAGCTTTTTTATTCAACACTAAGTATTGAAATTAAGTATTTAAAATGTTTTAAGTAAAGACATGTAAAAACGATTCAGGTGACAAGAGTTCAAGCTATTTTTGACAATATTTTGAGTATTTTGAGTATTTTGAGTATTTTGAGTATTTTGAGTATTTTGAGTATTTTGAGTATTTTGAGTATTTTGAGTATTTAGTGAGAATGGCCATAATCTAAAGCGGGCTGTATAGACTCTTTTTCAGCACGCTTATCGTCTTACTTTTCGGTGAAAGCCTTCAGATATGGTTTAGTAAACACAATCTGAACCGCCCCGAGTATATCGGAGAGTGTTTTACTTGAGTCAGGCAGCCATGCCTGACAGGGTTAAACTGTCATAATACCGCTTTTCAAACTCAAAAGGCGACACATAACCAATCGTGCTGTGCAAA
>NZ_JAMYEB010000053.1:0-1309 GCF_033790785.1 Psychrobacter sp. PP-21
TGAACCGCCCCGGGATTGTCGGAGACTCAACATTCTGAGAGAATACGACAATGAAAACACGAAACTACACTCCTGAGATTAAAGAACGCGCCGTTCGCATGCTCATTGAATCAGCAAATGACTATCCCTCCACCTGGTCAGCGATTCAAGCCATTGCCCCTAAGATTGGCTGCACACCTGAAACTCTACGCTCGTGGCATAAAAAGCACATCGATCAAACCATTCCTGCAAATGTGCAAGCTCAAAGTCAAGAGCAGCGTATTAAGGATCTCGAGCGCGAGAATAGAGAACTCAAGCAAGCCAACGAGATTATACGTAAGGCTGCCGCTTTTTTCGCCCAGGCGGAGCTCGACCGCCCACCGAAATAATGGTCGATTTTATTGATGTTAACAAGCAAGAATATGGGATCGAGCTGATTTGTAGAGTACTACCGATTGCCCCGTCAACCTATCACCGTGCTAAAGACTTAGAAGAGTGCCCTGACAAGCGCTCACTACGCAGTCAGCATGACGACTATTATATTAGCGAGATTAAACGCATCTGGCAGGACAGCAAATGCCGCTATGGCGCTCGTAAGGTCTGGCAACAGATGAAAGCGGACGGGCTACAGGTTGCTCGGTGTACTGTAGAGCGTTTAATGAAGCAATATGAGCTGCAAGGGGTTTGGCGTGGCAAAGGTAAGATTACGACTAATAGCCGTGATGACCAGAAGCGCGCTGATGATTTGGTTAATCGTAACTTTAACGCCCAGCGTCCTAACCAGCTGTGGGTGGCGGACTTCACTTATATCAAGACCATGAGCGGCTGGGTCTATACCGCTTTTATCATTGATGTGTTTGCCCGCGCTATTGTGGGCTGGAAAGTCTCTAATCGTATGAATACCGATATGGTGATGGCGGCGTTAAATCAGGCAATAACAGATAGGAATAATCCTAAAGCTGTGATTCATCATAGTGATCGAGGGGTTCAGTATTTATCCATTCGTTATACTGATAAGATGGCTGATTCTGGCGTCATTGCCTCTGTTGGCACAACAGGCGATTCATACGATAATGCGTTGGCTGAAACGGTTAACGGGCTTTATAAAACGGAAGTGATTGATTATTTAAAACAGCAGTGGCAAGGCGTGAATGATGTTGAACTGGCTACTTTAGAGTGGGTCGATTGGTTCAACAAAACACGTTTGCACAGCACGATTGGTTATGTGTCGCCTTTTGAGTTTGAAAAGCGGTATTATGACAGTTTAACCCTGTCAGGCATGGCTGCCTGACTCAAGTAAAACACTCTCCGATATACTCGGGGCGGTTCA
>NZ_JAMYEB010000054.1:0-1269 GCF_033790785.1 Psychrobacter sp. PP-21
TGTAGTGGTCAAATATTTTTAGACAGTACTTAAGAGGTTTTTGTTGAAATAAAGTCTCTCTTTCTCGCTCGGTGTTAAATACTCATTAAAGCTGTGTGGTCTTACACTTTGATAATAGCCCCAAATATAATCATTTACTGCCTGCCGAGCCTCATCAATATTGTCATAGCCGTTTTTTGGCATCCACTCTGTCTTAAAGCTTCTAAAGAACCTCTCTGTAGGTGCATTGTCCCAACAGTTGCCTCGTCGGCTCATACTATGCGACATACCATTGCACTTGGCTACGCATTTAGCATACTCTTCACTGGTATAATGACTGCCTTGATCTGAATGAAACAGCACGCCTTTAGGCTCAAGTCTTATGTGATATGCCATTTTTAGTGCAGATGTGGTCAGCTGGGTATTCGGGCTATCTGACAAGGCAAAACCAACAATACGTCGAGCATATAAATCCATAACGATGGCTAAATAACACCATCCGCCTTTGATACGAATATAAGTAACATCACCTGTCCACACTTGGTTTGGTGCAGTGGGCGCAAACTGACGGTCTAGTATGTTTCCATAAACTTTATGGAATTTTTCACAACGCCTGTACTTATGTGATTTTATCTGTCGACTAATCAACCCCATTTGTGCCATCAGCTTACCTGCTCTGTAGCGTGTGAGTTGAATGTCATGTTGATGCGTGACGATAGCAGATACCGTCCTTGCACCAGCCGAGCCATTTGACTGCTCAAATACTTCTCTGATTAAGGCTTTGAGCCTTATAAGTTCAATGTCTATAGACCTAGATTTAGTACTGTTGTAATAGCTGCTTCTAACAACCCCAAACAGTTCACATAGCTTGTGTTTGCTAATATGCTTATGATGCTCTGCAAGCTTGGTTATTAGCGATAGACGCTGAGATTGTCTTGGGCTAGCAGAGCAGATGCCTTTTTTAATATATCTCGCTCCATCTTAAGCTGCTTGACCTGTTTTTCAAGCTCTTGTATACGCCGTAATTCAGGCGTTAGGGCTTTGCCTTCTGATGGCATGACACCTTGCTGTTCTTTACGGTATTTATATACCCAATTCTCTAAGGTGGTTTTGCCGATACCTAATGAGTTGGCTACTTCTGGTATCTTCCTGCCTTGATCTTCAACCAGTTTAATGGCTTCTAGCTTAAATTCTTGGCTGTAGCGTCCGCGTTTGGTGGTCATATCTTCTCTCCAGTCTTGGTGATAGTATAACCTCTTATCTACTGTCCTATTTCATTATGCCACTACA
>NZ_JAMYEB010000055.1:0-1225 GCF_033790785.1 Psychrobacter sp. PP-21
TGGTCATGCCGTCTTTAATGCTTCGTAACACTTGTTTGCGAAAGTCGATTGAATAGGTCATCGTTTATTTCACTAAATGAATTGGTTATAAATATTGTATCGGTTTTATCTAAGATTGACTATATATTGAGTATGCTACAAGCTCATAACTATTACGCTCAGTACCATAGTGAAGAAGATTCACAGATATATTTTTGATTGTAGAAACATTCACTTTATACCTCTCAAATAACTGGTTCTCAAGTAAACCTACAAGGTATGGATAAATCATAACTAAATGATGCACTGTATCAATAAGGTATGCAACAGCATTATTAGAAGCACGTTTTCCAGTTATAACCTTTATACCATAGTTTAATATAGTAGCATCATCGTTGTTTTTCTTAAGTAAACTCAATAGGAAGTCTAAATAATTAACCATTAAATTATAATTCAGATAATCTACTAAGCTTACTGGATGATTGGAAATATCAACAATCCAACTTGAGTTTCTTGTCGCTGGTAAGCCCTCTATAGAAACTTTTTTACCATTAAGAATTAGACCGAATTTCCGCAATTCATTAGATAAGTCAGCTAAAAATTTTTCTGCTTTTTCATAATTCTCTGTTAAACAAATATAATCATCAATATGCCTTATAAATTTATAGTCTTTTTCAGCTAGTTGATAGTCGATTACTACTAGTATAATTTCAGAAACTAAGTTATATGCATGTGCACCTATTAAAATACCGTGTGTTTCACCATTATTAGTATTCATTAAAAGTGAGTCTAGATCGTTATACCAATTTTTTTTCTTACGGTTTACTTTAACCTTTGCATCTGCTTTACCGGCAATTGCCCAGGTCAAAGAATGAGTATAGATACTACCAAAGCAGTTGGAAATATCAGCATGAGCCTGAAATCTTGCTCCAATCTTGAACTTCAATAATGGGTCATCGTCTTCTCTATAGTCTGAAAATCCCATATCGAATAGTTGTTCTTTATCTATCTGGCGATTTACAACTCTTAACGTGTCATATTTTCCTAAGACTAAAATCTTCTTATTCTCTTTAGTTTTTCTTATATGAATTCTACTTACTTTCCAATCTTGATTACCTGGGTAATCCCCCCAATAAATAAGAACACTCATAAATAGAGAGTAACTGCTAGAATACATCAGCAGGAGAATCCTATGAAAAAGACACGCTTTAGCGACAACCAAATCGTCAACATCCTAAAACAAGCC
>NZ_JAMYEB010000056.1:0-1205 GCF_033790785.1 Psychrobacter sp. PP-21
CTGTTTACTGCTAGTAATTGCTCTATTTGCTTGCTCATAATATTTCTCATCAATTTTGATTGCTGCCAGCTCATCAACGACATTGATAGTGTCGCGTTCTTTCATTGCTTGCTTAAATTCGCTTGTCGCTGCTAGCTGCTCTATATAGATTTTTTTGATGCTCGGGTTCTTGATTTGAGACATTGAAAAATTTATTGGCTCTCGCTCTATACCGCGATCTTTCAAGCTTTTCATGCTTATTCGTGCTTTACTTCCTGCACATACTAAATGCACATTGCATATTGTTTCCCAACGTTCGCGCATGGCTTTTAGCTCTTGTTTGCGCTCAGCTGCTAGCATCGGCGTGTTCGCTTTTTTAGCACCGCCGCGTTCAGGGTTCTTGCTGTTGTATCGCTTAAAATAGCTGTCAGGATCGCGCTCTATACCGTCTATCAGACGTTCTGAAAACATGATATGAGCGTGGGGCTGCTCTTTTCCGTCTGCTGCTATTGGGTTATGTATTGCAAACTGATAAGCGTGCTTGTCACCGACTTCTTGATAAATCCAATCTTCAATCAATTCGCAGCGTTCGTCTGCTGTTAGCTCTCGCGGTAGCGTGATTATATGCTCTCTGTACGATGTGCCGTTTTTGCGCTCGTGCTCATCTGACATTTTCCAGAATAAGTTTGGATCAGCTGCTGCCCATTTGGGCATATTTCCGCTGCCAGTCTGCTCTAGTTTCTCTAAATCGCTATTATGTTTTGCATACTTACCCTCACGCGCAATATATTGAGCGTGCGGTGATGCTTTGCCTTTTTTTCCTACTACGACGCTAAGTCTGCCAATAGCCATTTTTTTGCTCTTTTTGTAGTTGTCAGTCGATAGACTGATGCAGTTTTCAAAGTTGTCTTTTTAACTTTGACACGCTAGTTTCTCGTAATGTACCGAAGGGGAATTATGAGAAACTACTAAGCGTGCCTTGTCTTGCTCAGACAGGTTAAAAACATATCGCTATACAAATATTATCATGTAATGCTAGGATCAAGAAGACTCTAAAAAACAGGTATTCATAAAAAATGGCTAACATCGACACAGACTACTTAAATTCGCTTGTCACACGTTTTAAAGCGTACAAGTCACCAACTGATACACAGCAGCTAATAATCGCATTAGGAAGCAAATCAGCGCGTTCTGATGATGACAATAAAAAGCTGTCTATACTGTTG
>NZ_JAMYEB010000057.1:0-1199 GCF_033790785.1 Psychrobacter sp. PP-21
GGTAATCCCCCCGAAAAATAAGAACACTCCTGAATAGAGATTAACTGCTAAAATACACCAGCAGGAGAATCCTATGAAAAAGACACGTTTTAGCGACAACCAAATCGTTAACATCTTAAAACAAGCCGAACAAGGCGTTCCTATCACCGAGCTTTGCCGCGAGCATAACATCAGCCAAAGCACCTTTTATAACTGGCGCTCCAAGTATGGCGGTATGGATGCTTCTTTGATTGCGCGTTTAAAAGAACTTGAAGTTGAAAATGCACGTCTTAAGAAGATGTATGCTGACGAATGTCTTAAATCCGATATATTGCAGGATGCCATGACAAAAAAGTGGTAGCGCCCCAAAGGCGCAGGCAGATGGCTTGTCACTATATTGAAGATCGAGGTATTAGCATACGCCGTGCTTGCCGTATCTTTAATATCAGTGTGACCTGCTATTATCACAAATCAGTAGCAACGGATGAGAACCAGCAGATAGCGAATTTACTCATCAAACTGACTGATGAGAATAAGAATTGGGGCTTTGGCTTATGCTTTTTAACCCTGCGTAATGTCATGGGACTGCCGTACAACCACAAGCGGGTGTATCGCATCTACTGTGAGCTTGAACTCAACCTTAGAATCAAGCCCAAGCGCCGTATAAAGCGCAATAAGCCTGTACCCCTAGCAGTACCTGATAAGATCAACCAAAGCTGGAGCATGGACTTTATGCACGACGGCTTAACCGATGGTCGCGCCTTCAGACTGTTCAATGTGATCGATGATTACAATCGCGAAGCACTCACGGTCGAGATCGATTTCTCACTACCTGCTCAAAGAGTCATACGCACATTAGACCAGCTGATTGAATATCGAGGCAAACCTGTGCAAATAAGATGCGATAACGGCCCTGAATACATCAGCAATGCGATCAAAGACTGGGCCGAGCAACAAGGTATCACTATCAGTTATATTGAACCTGGCAATCCACAGCAAAATGCTTATGTGGAGCGCTTTAACAGAACGATGAGGTATGATTGGTTAAATCAGGAACTGTTTGATAATCTAGAGCAGGTACGTCAGCAGGCA
Organism: Psychrobacter sp. PP-21; assembly: GCF_033790785.1. Taxonomy (NCBI): domain Bacteria; kingdom Pseudomonadati; phylum Pseudomonadota; class Gammaproteobacteria; order Moraxellales; family Moraxellaceae; genus Psychrobacter; species Psychrobacter sp. PP-21. The sequence goes on from NZ_JAMYEB010000057.1 coordinate 1,072, forward strand.
AAGGACTGGTTATATCACTACAATCACGAGCGCCCGAATATGGGCAATGGCGGCTTTACGCCAATACAGAAACTAAACCACGCAGCTTAATTCTATTTGATAAGTGTCTTATGGTTGGGATGATTACC
>NZ_JAMYEB010000058.1:0-1161 GCF_033790785.1 Psychrobacter sp. PP-21
TGGCAGTCGCAGATACCAGGCTGCTGCAACTGTTTATTAAAAACACAGCACTCTGCAAACACGAAAGTGGACGTATAGGGTGTGATGTCTGCCCGGTGCTGGAAGGTTAATTGATGGGGTTAGCGTAAGCGAAGCTCTTGATCGAAGCCCCAGTAAACGGCGGCCGTAACTATAACGGTCCTAAGGTAGCGAAATTCCTTGTCGGGTAAGTTCCGACCTGCACGAATGACATAATGATGGCAGCGCTGTCTCCAGCAGAGACTCAGTGAAATCGAAATCGCAGTGAAGATGCTGTGTACCCGCGGCTAGACGGAAAGACCCCGTGAACCTTTACTACAGCTTTACATTGAACTTTGACCTGACTTGTGCAGGATAGGTGGGAGGCTTTGAAGCCGAGACGCTAGTCTTGGTGGAGCCAATCTTGAAATACCACCCTGGTCATGTTGGGGTTCTAACTCAGGTATAACAATACCGAGGACAATGTATGGTGGGTAGTTTGACTGGGGCGGTCTCCTCCTAAAGAGTAACGGAGGAGTACGAAGGTGCGCTCAGACCGGTCGGAAATCGGTCGTAGAGTATAAAGGCAAAAGCGCGCTTAACTGCGAGACCCACAAGTCGAGCAGGTACGAAAGTAGGTCTTAGTGATCCGGTGGTTCTGTATGGAAGGGCCATCGCTCAACGGATAAAAGGTACTCTGGGGATAACAGGCTGATACCGCCCAAGAGTTCATATCGACGGCGGTGTTTGGCACCTCGATGTCGGCTCATCTCATCCTAGGGCTGAAGCAGGTCCTAAGGGTATGGCTGTTCGCCATTTAAAGAGGTACGCGAGCTGGGTTTAGAACGTCGTGAGACAGTTCGGTCCCTATCTACCGTGGGCGTTGGAAATTTGAGAGGATCTGCTCCTAGTACGAGAGGACCAGAGTGGACGAACCACTGGTGTTCGGGTTGTCATGCCAATGGCATTGCCCGGTAGCTACGTTCGGATGGGATAACCGCTGAAAGCATCTAAGCGGGAAGCCCACCTCAAGATTAGATTTCCCTAAAGAGCCGTTCAAGACTAGGACGTTGATAGGCAGGGTGTGGAAGCACAGCGATGTGTGTAGCTAACCTGTACTAATTGCTCGTTTGGCTTGACCATACAACACCCAAGTGGTTTGTA
>NZ_JAMYEB010000059.1:0-1072 GCF_033790785.1 Psychrobacter sp. PP-21
GTCGTGGTAGATGGCGAAGGCAGCTGGAATGTGGATGCAGACACTGGGGCAATCAGCTTTACCCCAGAGGCGGGCTTTACCGCAGACCCAACCCCAATCAGCTATAGCGTTGAAGACATCAACGGTTTGGTATCGAACGACGCCACGGTCACCATCGACTACCCACAAACTGCGCCAGTGGCACAGAATGATGTAGACACTGGTGACTCTGGTGAGACTGTCGTGGTAGACGTTGTGGCCAACGACACCGATGCTGAAGAAGATCTTGACCCAACCACCGTCATCATCACCCAATCACCAGCCGGTGGCACCATTGCCGCTGATGGCAAATCAGTCGTGGTAGATGGCGAAGGCAGCTGGAATGTGGATGCAGACACTGGGGCAATCAGCTTTACCCCAGAGGCGGGCTTTACCGCAGACCCAACCCCAATCAGCTATAGCGTTGAAGACATCAACGGTTTGGTATCGAACGACGCCACGGTCACCATCGACTACCCACAAACTGCGCCAGTGGCACAGAATGATGTAGACACTGGTGACTCTGGTGAGACTGTCGTGGTAGACGTTGTGGCCAACGACACCGATGCTGAAGAAGATCTTGACCCAACCACCGTCATCATCACCCAATCACCAGCCGGTGGCACCATTGCCGCTGATGGCAAATCGGTCGTGGTAGATGGCGAAGGCAGCTGGAATGTGGATGCAGACACTGGGGCAATCAGCTTTACCCCAGAGGCGGGCTTTACCGCAGACCCAACCCCAATCAGCTATAGCGTTGAAGACATCAACGGTTTGGTATCGAACGACGCCACGGTCACCATCGACTACCCACAAACTGCGCCAGTGGCAATTCCAGAAGTAGAGAGTATTAATGAAGATGTCACTTTAATAGATAACGTATTGACCAATGACACTGACGCGGAGGGTGGTCTATTGATCGTACAATCAGCCACCGTAGACGTTAATGGCAGTGGCGACCAAGTTGCTTTAGAGCTGGGTGTTGCAACAACCATCACTGATGACAATGGTGATGCAATTGGTGACTTGACCCTAAGCGCAGATGGCAGTTACA
>NZ_JAMYEB010000060.1:0-939 GCF_033790785.1 Psychrobacter sp. PP-21
GGTCTAACCACACTTAGAAGACGAGGGTAATAGTAAACTTAATCATAATAATTTAATCAGCGTAAGTTTTTTATTTTTTCTAGGTAACGTCCTAACGCACGTAAATATAAAAGTTTTAAACTATTGACCCCTGCCGTCAAATCCGTATACATAAACTTGGGAGATTTTAATTACGCAGCCTGACGATAATAATCAAACCACACCTGTCTTGGCGATTGATAGCCCAAACCCTTTTGAATCCTCGTCTGATTGTAGTACAGCTCGATATAACTGATAATATCATTGATGGCTGTGAACCTTGTTTTATAGTCTTGATGATATACCAGCTCATTCTTTAATGTGCCCCAGAAGCTTTCTATCGGAGCGTTATCGAAACAGTTGCCTTTGCCGCTCATTGAGCCTATAAATTGATGCTGCTTAATGGTCTTGTGGTAGGCGTGACTGCAATACTGACTGCCTCTGTCTGAATGAACGATTAGCCCTTTGCTTGGACGTTTATTCTTGATGGCCATATTTAGTGCTTTGCAAACTAAATCTGCGGTCATACGCTTGTTAATAGCGTAACCGACAAGCTCTTTGGTGTATAAGTCTTTGACCCCTGCTAAGTACAGCCAACCCTCATTCGTCCAGATATAGGTGATGTCGCTGACCCACGACTCGTTAGGGCGCTTAGCATCAAACTTCTGATCCAGTACGTTTGGATAGACCAGCTTGTTGTGATTGGAGTCGGTGGTGACTTTAAAGCGCTTATGACGACGACATTTAATGCCGTGTTGCTCTTTGATGCTTCTTACCATATACAGGCTAATGTTATGGCCTTGCTCGCTTAGATGAGCATGCAGTCGATCTGCGCCATAACGTTCTTTCGTTTCATTGTGAGCCGCTTTAACCAGTAATTCAGACTGGTTGCGATGTATCTGTTGGTCGCTGAGATCACGA
>NZ_JAMYEB010000061.1:0-916 GCF_033790785.1 Psychrobacter sp. PP-21
TATAGTCAGTTCTTTTTAAATAAGATACAATCATTTTAAAGCAAGCGAAATAGCAGAAGAACAAATGACCTATTCAGCAGATTTTCGAGCACAAGTGATTAAAAGTGTCAAAAACAAAGACATGAGTATCCGTCAGGCTTGTACTTTCTATAATGTTAGCAAAACCGCATTACAGCGCTGGCTGAAAAACCCAAGTATCAAACAAACTCGAGATAAATCACCAACTAAAATACCGAATGAAGCACTCTTAAAAGACGTTGAACAATATCCAGACGATTATCTGTACGAGCGAGCTAGGCGATTCAACTGTAGTAAGACCGGCATGCACACTGCTTTAAAACGTCTAGGTATCAGTCAAAAAAAAGACCTTAGAGCATCCAAAAGCCTGCCTGATAAAAAGAGTGGCTTATCAGAGTAAACTTGATCGCTTTACGCAGCAAGGCTATCCCATTATCTATATGGATGAAAGCGGCTTTGAGCACGAGACCATCCGCTCTCATGGCTATGCACCGATTGGTACACCCTGTATCGACAGCTACAACTGGCAAGCAAAAAAGAGAACTAACGTCATCGGTGCTCTTTATAACAAGATGCTGTTTGCGCTTGATTACTTTGAACAGAATATCAATAGCAATATATTTTATGACTGGTGTAAGTTCACACTTATTCCAAGTCTCAAGACTAAATGCGTGATCGTTATGGATAACGCTAGGTTTCATAAAAGCAGACGTATCCAAAAACTGCTCAACAGACATGGTCATCGCATTCTATGGCTGCCACCCTATAGCCCTGATCTTAACCCCATTGAGAAAAAATGGGCACAAGCAAAGTTTCTACGCCAAGGCTGGATGGAGAATAATCTGCCTAAACTGTTTCATGATATGGGCTGTATTTCTTTTATAGTGAACTGACTATA
>NZ_JAMYEB010000062.1:0-886 GCF_033790785.1 Psychrobacter sp. PP-21
ACAGCCCATATCCTGAAACAGTTTAGGCAGATTATTCTCCATCCACCCTTGGCGTAGAAACTTAGCCTGTGCCCACTTCTTCTCGATAGGGTTCAGATCAGGGCTGTACGGCGGCAGCCATAAAATACGATGGCCATGTCTGTTGAGTAGTTTTTGGATACGTCTGCTTTTATGAAACCGAGCGTTATCCATGACAATCACGCTCTTGGTTTTAAGACTTGGAATAAGTGTGAACTTACACCAGTCATAAAATATATTACTATTGATATTGGTCTCAAAGTAATCAAGCGCAAACAGCATTTTTTTATAGAGAGCACCGATGACATTCGTACGCTTCTTTGCTTGCCAGTTGTAGCTGTCGACACAGGGTTTACCAATCGGTGCATAGCCGTAAGGTCTGATAGTTTCAGCCTCAAAGCCGCTTTCATCCATATAAACGATGGGATAGCCTTGAGTCATATAATTACTTAAATGATTGAGATACTTAGCTCTTTTTATCAAACAGGCTTTTGGATGTTTTAAGGTCTTTTTTTTGACTGATGCTAAGGCGTTTTAATGCGGCTTCTATGCCTGACTTACTACAGCCTAAACGCTGTGCTCTCTCGTACATATAATCGTCTGGATGCTGCTTAACATCTTTCAGTAAGGCTTCATTTGATATTTTAGTCGGTGCTTTATTTCTGGTGGTTTTAGGAACTAAGCTCTGCTGCCAGCTGTGAATCGAGCTTGTGCTAAGCTGATAAAAGTTAGCTGCTTCTCTAATGGTCATGCCGTCTTTAATGCTTCGTAACACTTGTTTGCGAAAGTCGATTGAATAGGTCATCGTTTATTTCACTAAATGAATTGGTTATAAATATTGTATCGGTTTTATCTAAGATTGACTATA
>NZ_JAMYEB010000063.1:0-841 GCF_033790785.1 Psychrobacter sp. PP-21
TCATGCCCTCATCTAAGCTTTTTAAGACTTGTTTGCGATAATCTAGGGAGTAAGTCATGGTTATTTATTGTGGTAGTCGTTTAGTTGATTTATTTTATAACATTTTTGTGGTCAGGTGACTATATATTCAATTATAAAGCTTTATATTTATAACTTATAGATTTGCGAGTATTATCTAATAAAATTCAAATTCCCCTAAAGACCAGGATATTTAAAACTATGACTACTGACAACTCCTCTACTGATAAAAATGAACCTGATGAAGAGCAAGAAATAGATCGTAATATAGATATAGTTGCTTTGAAAAAAATAATTACTACCCTTCAAGCTAGGACTAATAGTTTAGCCGTTGCAATTGAGAAAATCCTTAGTGTACCTACTAATTTAAATATTGCTGAGAGTATGTTACAACATAGCACGTGTTCTGATTCAGAGAAAAACAATAATATTATTTTTTTAGGTGATATCGAACAAAAAACTATTTCGTATTGTGATAATAGACCTCTTGCAAAAGTAGCAGAGAATTTTACAATAACTGAAACACTCATAACTTTTTAGGAACCATGCCAAACATAGAGAAGCTACTCAAACAAAGTGACGCTGGTTTTAAACGCTATACTGGCATTCATAAAGCCACCTTTTATGACATGCTTGATGCCATGCAAGAGCATGAAGCATCTAAGACCAAATCAGGCAGACCAAGTGTGCTCAGTATTAAGGAGCAGATACTACTAGCCCTGACTTATTGGCGTGAATACCGCACGCTTTATCATATCAGTATGGACTTTGGTATTCATGAGTCTTCTGCTAGCCGTATCATTCGTAAAGTAGAAGACACACT
>NZ_JAMYEB010000064.1:0-813 GCF_033790785.1 Psychrobacter sp. PP-21
GAAGATGCAGCAGACGGCACCGTCAACGAGGGCGACAAGCCGAGCGTTAGCGTGGGCAATGCCAGCGCCACCGAAGGGGACAATCTGGTTCACCAAGTCACCGTCAATGGCGTCACCGAAGCGGATGTCACCTATGACTTTGACTTGGCAGGTAATAGCGCCACAGATGGCGATGATTACAGTAGCGACCCTGCTGCTCTCATCTTTAGCAACGGCGTCATCAACAATAATGATGGCACCATCACCGTCCCTGCTGGGGTGACCGACTTTACCGTCAGCTATCCGACATCAAATGATGCCATCCTTGAGAACGATGAAACCACCGAGCTTACCATTGGCAATGACAGTGGCACTGGCACCATCATCGATGCCGGCGACGCGATTCCTGCGGTGAGCATTGCCGCGGTGAGTGATAGCGCTAGCGAAGGGGCAGACGACAGCATCGTCTTTAGTATCAGCCAAACGGGCGCAACGGACAAAGACAGCACCGTCACCGCAAGCCTAGTGCTTGGCGACAGTGATGCCAGCGACATTGACAGCATCACCTTTACCGATGCCAATGGCACGCAAACCATCAGCGTGGCGGACGCCATTGCTGGGGTTAGCGTGACCATTCCTGCGGGCAGCAGTGTCCTGCCAACGTTCACCATCAGCCCAACTGACGATGCCATCTATGAGGTCTCAGAAGCCCTAAGCATGAGCATCAGCAATCCGATCAACGCCAGCATTGGCACCGCCTTTGATGTCGCCACCATCTTCGATGAAGATGCAGCAGACGGCACCGTCAACGAGGGCGACAAGCCGAGCGTTAGC
>NZ_JAMYEB010000065.1:0-785 GCF_033790785.1 Psychrobacter sp. PP-21
GGTAACCCTCCCAAACTTAAGACACCTAATAAATAGAATTAAGCTGCCTGATTGAGTTTCTGTATCGGTGTAAAACCGCCATTGCCCATGTTTGGGCGCTTATGATTATAATGGTATAACCAGTTTTCTGCTTGTGCGCGTACCTGCTCTAGATTATCAAACAGCTCCTGATTTAACCAATCATATCTCATGGTTCTGTTAAAGCGCTCTACATACGCATTTTGCTGTGGATTGCCAGGTTCAATATAGCTTAAGATGATACCTTGCTGCTCAGCCCAGTCTTTGAGCGCATTGCTGATGTATTCAGGGCCGTTATCGCATCTTATTTGCACAGGTTTGCCTCGGTACTCAATAAGCTGATTAAGACTGCGTATGACCCTTTGCGCCGGTAGCGAGAAGTCGACTTCAACGGTGAGTGCCTCACGGTTGTAATCATCAATGACATTGAACAGTCTAAAGCCGCGGCCATCAGTTAAGCTGTCGTGCATAAAGTCCATGCTCCAGCTTTGGTTAATCCTATCAGGTACTGCTAATGGTATTGGTTTAGCACGTTTAATGCGACGCTTAGGCTTGATTCTAAGGTTGAGTTCAAGCTCGCAGTAGATGCGATATACCCGCTTATGGTTGTACGGCAGTCCTAGCACATTACGCAAGGTTAAAAAGCACAAGCCAAAGCCCCAGTTCTTGTTCTCATCAGTCAGTTTGATAAGTAAGTCCGCTATTTGCTGGTTCTCATCTGTTACCACCGACTTGTGATAATAACAGGTGACGCTGATGTTAAAGAT
>NZ_JAMYEB010000066.1:0-783 GCF_033790785.1 Psychrobacter sp. PP-21
TATAGTCACTGCACTACAAAAGAGTTATGTTTTGGATGAATATCATAAAACAATTTAGATAAGTCATTTTCCATCCAACCTTGGCGTAAAAACTTCACTTGAGCCCACTTTTTCTCGATGGGATTTAAGTCAGGACTATAAGGAGGTAAGAATAATAGCCTGTGACCATGCCTGTTAAGCAGCTTTTGAACGCGCTTATGAAAGGCTGCATTATCCATAACGATTACACATTTTCTCTTAAGCTTTGGTATCAGCGTGAACTTGCACCAGTGATAGAAAATCTTTTTATTAATGTTGGTCTTTAAGCAATTGAGTGCAAACAGCGTTTTGCCATATAGTGCACCAATGACGTTGGTTCGATCTTTGGCTTGCCAATTGTAACTGCCAATGCAGGGGCTACCAATGGGTGCATAACCACAAGGACGCATCGTTTCACTCTCAAACCCACTTTCGTCCATATAGACAATAGCAAAGCCTTGAGCAATGTAGTGGTTAAGCTTGGCTAGATAAGTCGCTCTTTTCACAGGACAAGCTTTGGGGTGCTCAAGTGTCTTTTTTTTTGCTAACACCAATACGCTTTAAGGCTTTACTGATGCCTGTTGGGCTACAATCAAAACGCTGTGCTCGCTCATAGTGATAATCGTCAGGGTGGTCTTTGACATCTTGAGCTAAGGCTTCATCCTCTATTTTGTAGGGCTTAATATATCGAGTGGTTTTACTATGAAGACGCTTTTTCCACTTCTGGATAGTCGTTGGACTGATATCATAGAAAACAGCAGCTTC
>NZ_JAMYEB010000067.1:0-781 GCF_033790785.1 Psychrobacter sp. PP-21
TGTCATCGAAGCTGTTCATGCTACCAGCCATTTGCTCGGCTAGTTTTTTAATGTCAGATTGAGTCGTCATTGCTTATTCTCCTGTTAATGGATTATAAGCAGTTACACAGTTTTTAGGAAACTCCCCCCTCAACTCGGCGTCAAGTTGAGGGATTTTCTGTCAGCTAGGAATAAACTAAAAATGGCTAAAGTAAATTACAAATGTAGGCAATATAAATCTACTGTTCCATATGCCATCTGTCGTCTACCCACACCGCATCAGTATCGTCCACATGCACATGCCACTCTGCATCAGCTACTACGAGACGAATTTCAGTTAAGCAGTATAGCAAATGGTTTATGCTATACATCAGAACCTCTATATCGGCGCTAGAAAGTAATTTGGTAGCGCCTGCTAGTATCACATCTGACTCACTATCATCATATGCATAAAGGTCAAAAGATTCTGCCTCTTCTACATATTTGAAGCTTTCATTATACTTATCGACAATAGAAATGACATCTTCCTGCTCTTTTTCAGTCAAAAGCGTCGCGCACTCAGCTGTATAATAAATAGCGGTGCCCATAATACATTGCTCCAAGATACGATAGTGATAGTAGATAATAGTATAATATATTTTTGCTTATCAAATCCCACACAAAGAAAAGCCCCCTTTGCGTTAGCAAAGGGGGCTTTTACTTTAGAATAGAGAGCTGACGATGACCTACTCTCACATGGGCGAACCACACTACCATTGGCGCAACGATGTTTCACTTCTGAGTTCGGGAAGGGATCAGGTGG
>NZ_JAMYEB010000068.1:0-776 GCF_033790785.1 Psychrobacter sp. PP-21
GAGCACATTCATGCTGTGGAAATACGAATGGAAGAACTGATGCACTTAAAGCATCACTTGACCGTTTTGCGCCAGAAATGTGCAAGTAGTGCACCAGCGTCATCATGTGGCATTTTAAACGCGCTTGCCGATAATTCTTGTAATGAGTAATGATATCAGTAGTGTTCATTTCTGACGGATCAAATCATGAAAGGTTAAATACGCCCTGATGTTAAGCACAAAAAAACCCAGCAATGATATTAAGATCACTACTGGGTTGGAGGAAATAACAACTATGTTGTGCTGACTTAGAAAGTCTTATTTATCATTCATAGCAAGGTAGATATTACGATCTGATGCGGATGCGTCATCCACGTATTTTGAATCACGCCATGTCGTATAAGCATAGACACCACTGTATGGGCTGATGCTGTTCTGACGGAAATCAGAAATCCAATTTTCGCCATCAAATATTTGGATATGGCCATGCGGGCGCTTTGATGAGCGATCATAGACAATAACATCACCTACTTGGGTTGGCATATCATTACTGATTTTGCTAAAACCTGCTTTATCAAGCGTGCCACGAGTGGCGTACTGATAGGCTGAAGGATTGGGGGTGAACTCATAACCTGCTGATTGTAGTGCTTTACGTACGTAACGGGCACAGTATCCAGAGCTGCCAGATAAAGCCACTTTTGAGGCGCGAGCAGCAGCGATAGCGGGGGCTGAATTGCTGTCAGGAACCTTATTGACTTGCTGCTGTTGTTTTTCAGCGTATAAGCGGCTGTTTAATG
>NZ_JAMYEB010000069.1:0-648 GCF_033790785.1 Psychrobacter sp. PP-21
CTGGTGTAAAGGTCACAGCGCCTGAGGTAGGATCAACGACCCATTCTCCTTCGCCTGTGACCGTCAACGTAGTTACTTCATCACCATTGTCTGGGTCAATTAGCTTGACGGTCGTTGGGTCGATATCATTGTCAAAGTCTTCGTCATTACCTAATACAGCAACGGTAACTGGTGCTCCAGTGATACCTGTTTGGTTATCATCCGCTGCTCTTGGCGCCGTTGGTGGATAGTCGACAACGATTGTCGCTGGATTAGACGTTTGACCAGTGATATCAGAGACCACATAATCTACAGGCGTAGGGTCATTAGTAAAACCAACTTCTGGTGTAAAGGTCACAGCGCCTGAGGTAGGATCAACGACCCATTCCCCTTCGCCTGTGACCGTCAACGTTGTTACTTCATCACCGTTGTCTGGGTCAATTAGCTTGACGGTCGTTGGGTCAAGGTCACCCTCAGCATCGCTATCGTTATTCAAGATGTCGACAGTCACAGGGGCATTCAAAGGACCGACGCCTACGTCATTCTGTGCCACTGGGGCGGTTTGTGGGTAGTCGATGGTGACCGTGGCTTCGTTCGATACCAAACCGTTGATGTCTTCAACGCTATAGCTGATTGGGGTTGGGTCTGCGGTAAAGCCATCTTCTGGGG
>NZ_JAMYEB010000070.1:0-559 GCF_033790785.1 Psychrobacter sp. PP-21
AACCAGTTTAATGGCTTCTAGCTTAAATTCTTGGCTGTAGCGTCCGCGTTTGGTGGTCATATCTTCTCTCCAGTCTTGGTGATAGTATAACCTCTTATCTACTGTCCTATTTCATTATGCCACTACAGTAATAGAAGAAATGCTAGGGCTTTCATAAGCTTTACCATCATCACCTACCCATACCATCATAGGACCAAAGTATGTACCCCAACCACTCTGTTTATGTTGATAGTCCTCGCAAAATCCAAATGCAATTCTCTCTGCAACAGCTTCTAAACTTTGATCCTCATGTGTGGCTTTATTGATCTCAGCCGAAATAGAGGATTCATTAGTTTTTTCATTTGATTGTTCTAATTCACTCATTAGTTGGGCTAGTTCAATATTCATCACATCTCTCCGTTAAAAACATAGAACGCTTTGATCAGCGAGTAGATCGGTAACCCTCCCAAACTTAAGACACCTAATAAATAGAATTAAGCTGCCTGATTGAGTTTCTGTATCGGTGTAAAACCGCCATTGCCCATGTTTGGGCGCTTATGATTATAATGGTATAACCAGT
>NZ_JAMYEB010000071.1:0-541 GCF_033790785.1 Psychrobacter sp. PP-21
AAAAGCACAAGCCAAAGCCCCAGTTCTTGTTCTCATCAGTCAGTTTGATAAGTAAGTCCGCTATTTGCTGGTTCTCATCTGTTACCACCGACTTGTGATAATAACAGGTGACGCTGATGTTAAAGATACGGCAAGCACGGCGTATGCTAATGCTACGATCTTCAATATAGTGACAAGCCATCTGCCGGCGCCTTTGGGGCGCTACCACTTTTTTGACATAGCATCCTGTAGGATGTCGGATTTAAGACATTCGTCAGCGTACATCTTCTTAAGACGTGCATTTTCAACTTCAAGTTCTTTTAAGCGCGCAATTAAAGAGGCATCCATGCCGCCATACTTTGAGCGCCAGTTGTAAAAGGTACTTTGGCTGATGTTATGCTCGCGGCACAGCTCAGTGATAGGAACGCCTTGTTCGGCTTGTTTTAGGATGTTGACGATTTGGTTGTCGCTAAAGCGTGTCTTTTTCATAGGATTCTCCTGCTGATGTATTCTAGCAGTTACTCTCTATTTATGAGTGTTCTTATTTATTGGGGGGATTACC
>NZ_JAMYEB010000072.1:0-541 GCF_033790785.1 Psychrobacter sp. PP-21
AAAAGCACAAGCCAAAGCCCCAGTTCTTGTTCTCATCAGTCAGTTTGATAAGTAAGTCCGCTATTTGCTGGTTCTCATCTGTTACCACCGACTTGTGATAATAACAGGTGACGCTGATGTTAAAGATGCTACAAGCCCTGCGGATACCAATACCACGATCTTCAATGTAGTGACAAACCAACGCTTTGCGCCTTTGGGGCGCTACCACTTTTTTGACATAGCATCCTGTAGGATGTCGGATTTAAGACATTCATCAGCGTACATCTTCTTTAAGCGGGCATTTTCAACTTCAAGCTCTTTAAGACGGCTGATAAGTGTGGCGTCCATACCACCATATTTAGATCGCCAGTTGTAGAAGGTGCTTTGGCTGATGTTATGCTCACGGCAGAGCTCGGTAATAGGGACGCCTTGTTCGGCTTGTTTTAGGATGTTGACGATTTGGTTGTCGCTAAAGCGTGTCTTTTTCATAGGATTCTCCTGCTGGTGTATTTTAGCAGTTAATCTCTATTTGTAAGTGTTCTTATTTATTGGGGGGATTACC
>NZ_JAMYEB010000073.1:0-539 GCF_033790785.1 Psychrobacter sp. PP-21
ACAATAGCGCGATGGCCCCACCTGATCCCTTCCCGAACTCAGAAGTGAAACATCGTTGCGCCAATGGTAGTGTGGTTCGCCCATGTGAGAGTAGGTCATCGTCAGCTCTCTATTCTAGATTTGCCCCCTTTGCTAACGCAAAGGGGGCTTTTCTTTGTGTGGCGAAAAGTTCTATAGTAATAGCTGCATTATATTTGATCTGTTATAGCTAAAAAAGTATTGGTAAAATAGTCATAATACTCCTTGCGTTCTCAATAGATGTGCGTATAATGCCACCCAGTCGAAAGGGAAGTAGATGAATGGTTTGAACGATGTAGATTGTTTGAATTAAATTAAAAATACTTCTTGACTAAATAAATAAAGCGTCTATAATACGCCCTCATCGGACGGACTAGCGGCAGCTAATATGTAAATTACATATTAATAACGCAGTTAACCTGGTGAAACAAATTATAAAAAGTCTTGACAAATCAAATCAATATGATAAGATAGTCGGCTCGCTAGATAGCTTAACCGGAGACGGATTGGCTAGATGGCAA
>NZ_JAMYEB010000074.1:0-481 GCF_033790785.1 Psychrobacter sp. PP-21
GCGTCGAAGAACGGGCACGTCGCCTGGTCAGCAGTGAACGGCGTCAACCAAATGGCGGGCTCTTCGAGCTGCTCGTCGCATCCGCCTATCGCTCGTCGGGCGCGCGGGTAAAGTTCGTACCCGAGCGACGCGGGCTGAGCCGGACATACGATATGGATGTTGAAATCGGCTCGCGCTCCTTCGCAGTCGAGTGCAAGCGCTTGGAAACGAGCCAATACGGTGAACGGGAACGAGCAGCGATGCGCGAGCTATGGCGCCCCAGCGCGACAGGGTTTTCCCAGAATGAGCAGAGCGCATTTTGCGATGTCCATTTCCGCATCCCCATTGATCGGGTGCCACCCGCCTATCTGACCGAGAAGTCGCTCGAGTGGCTCCGGTCCGACATGCCTTCGCTGCTTTGGAGCGACGATATGTCGTATGGCGCGATGGGCGAGCTCGATCTCGATCCGTTGCGCGAGGTTCTCGACGATCACCATGTGCT
>NZ_JAMYEB010000075.1:0-479 GCF_033790785.1 Psychrobacter sp. PP-21
TGTCAGCATCATTTGCCACAATCGAGCTCTATGAACGAATCTTCCGCATGCATCGTGTTCACGGATGCCGCCATCAAGCGTGGCGATCGCACGATATGGCAACATGGCAACTTCACCATCCCCACCGGTTCGGTCACCGCCATCGTTGGCACTAACGGCACCGGAAAAACCACGATGATGAAGGCCGAGTTGGGCCTGCTGCCTCTCTCGCACGGCTCCCTGACCGTATTGGGCAAGCCGGCCGGAGAGATGAACAAACGCATCGGCTATGTGCCGCAAAGCTATGTTTCCGACGTCGATTCCAATCTCACCGCCGAGCAGTCGGTGCTACTGGGACTGACCGGTACACGATTCGGCATTCATCCCGTCACCAAAGCACAGAAGGCCAAGGCACACGAAGCCATGGAATTCACCGGCATCGCGGACAAGGCCCATTACCGTCTGTCCGAGCTGTCCGGCGGCCTGCGTCAGCGTGTCGC
>NZ_JAMYEB010000076.1:0-474 GCF_033790785.1 Psychrobacter sp. PP-21
CTCCTGCGCCCCGGCTCCGGTGACGAGAAGCATGGCGGCCGCAGCCGCCAAGCCATGCAAGAATCTTGGCATGGATCGCGCAATCATCGTTTCCCCCTGTTTTATCGCCCGCCGCTTGTGCGGTCTGGGCGCTCGTTGTTTGTCAGCCTGTCTCGGTCTTCTTCCCAGTCCTCTGCATGAAATCGAAGTCGCAGCCCTCATCGGCCTGCATGATGGTCTCGTTGAACAGCCAGGCGTAGCCGCGCCGCGCCTCGTCGGGCGCAGCGGCCGACTTCAACGCCGCGCGGCGCCGCTCCAGCTCGGCGGCATCAACCAGCAGCTCGATGCTGCGCTTTGCAACATCCAGGCTGATCATGTCGCCGTTCTTCACCAGCGCCAGCGGCCCGCCGACGGCGGATTCCGGGGTGATGTGCAAAACGATGGTGCCGAACGCGGTGCCGCTCATGCGCGCGTCGGAAATGCGCACCATGTCCT
>NZ_JAMYEB010000077.1:0-472 GCF_033790785.1 Psychrobacter sp. PP-21
GGATAGTCATTTGCTGATTCAATGAGCATGCGAACGGCGCGTTCTTTAATCTCAGGAGTGTAGTTTCGTGTTTTCATTGTCGTATTCTCTCAGAATGTTGAGTCTCCGACAATCCCGGGGCGGTTCACTAGAGTGTCTATTTACTCTAGCATGTGGGCGACATTTTCAAGTCTCACAAGATAACTTGTTTGCTGACTTTGACACTAGCGAGAGTACATTTGCTGATGACGTCTATCAACAAGTAGAAACCTATCTTGAAAATCCAAAAATTTTACCACGTGATGCTAAAACATTACTCAGCACCCTACTCCGTGCTTGCCAAGATAAATAATATCAAACGCCAATGGTAACCCTCCCAAACTTAAGACACCTAATAAATAGAATTAAGCTGCCTGATTGAGTTTCTGTATCGGTGTAAAACCGCCATTGCCCATGTTTGGGCGCTTATGATTATAATGGTATAACCAGTTTT
>NZ_JAMYEB010000078.1:0-468 GCF_033790785.1 Psychrobacter sp. PP-21
GGCGCTGCCAGGGCCGCCTCCAGGTCGAGCGCCGGAAGGGCCGACGTCGCCTTGTGCCCTTGCTTCTTTCGGCCAGCGCCGGGCCGTTTGCCGCCGCGCTTGGACTTCGGAGCCATTTCGTCGCCGGAACTCATGGGACGTTTGATTTCTTTGATTACCTTCGATTGATTCAAAGCTCTGGGCCGGGAAAAAACTTTTGCGCGTGACGACCCATGCGGTTCCGGCTCCCTACGGCCCAGAGATTTACCTCCCCCCTACCCCGGCGTGTGCGCGGGCTGCCCGGGCCGCCGCCGTTTTGCGGCCATGGCACGGACCGCAGCGCAACAGCACGTTGGAGGGATCGAGCTTTGCGCCGCCATCCTCGATCTCGATGATGTGGTCACCATAGAGCCTGACATCGTGACGCGGCGTTACCGGGTCATGAACCGGGTCTTCGCAGCTACGGCCTCGAACCTTGATGATCTGGCG
>NZ_JAMYEB010000079.1:0-468 GCF_033790785.1 Psychrobacter sp. PP-21
GATGACGGGCCCCACGATTTCGCGCGCGCCCTCCACCGCCGCCTGGACGGGCGTCTTCCCCTCCTCCAGATGTCGATGGATGTTCTCCACCACGACGATTGCGTCGTCGACCACGAGGCCGATCGCGAGCACCATCGTCAGCAGCGTCAGCAGGTTGAAGCTGAAGCCCAAAGCCAGCATCAGCGTGCAGACGCCGATCATCGACAGCGGAATCGTGACGACCGGAATGATGACCGAACGGAGCGAGGCCAGGAACAGGAAGATCACCACGATCACGATGATCACGGCTTCGCCCAGCGTCTTCTCGACCTCGTCGATCGAGGATTGGATGAACTTGGTCGAGTCGTAGGCGACCTTCATCTTCATCGATGGAGGCAAATTGCGCTCGAGCTCCGGGAACAGCGCGCGCACGCCCTTGACCAGCGTCAGCGGGTTGCCTTGCGGCGTCGCGTTCACGCCGATGAAGAT
>NZ_JAMYEB010000080.1:0-460 GCF_033790785.1 Psychrobacter sp. PP-21
CTTCTTGTCCGGCTTGACCGCCGTGCTGATGATGCGCGCCTCGCTGATCGGGAAGCTCTGATTTTGCGTCGCGTTCTGGAGCTTTTCGAGGAAGTTGTTGTAGAGGTTGCGATAGGTGTCGGCCGCGCTCTCGAGGTCGCGCAGCTTGACCTGCGCCTGGCTGGTGCTGCCGGCCTGGGTCACAAGATTCTTCAGATTTTCCTCGAGCGCCGTCTCGCGGCTCTTGGCGATCTCGTACTCGCTGCGATAGGCGTCCGCGATACGGCGCACTTCGTCGGCGATCGCCTTGCGCAGCTCTTCCATGCGGTTGGCGAGGTTGATGGCCGCCTGGTGGGTCTTGCCGTAACGGCTCGACCAGTCGGCATATTGCGCGGCGAGGTCGAGATATTGTGCACGCAGGCGCGTGATCACGGTGTTGTTGAGCGCATCCGTCACCGTCGGCTGGACGAGATCCTTGTCG
>NZ_JAMYEB010000081.1:0-460 GCF_033790785.1 Psychrobacter sp. PP-21
GTCTGGATCGTTGGAGTCGCATCGCTCGACGTCACGGTATCACCCACCTCGAGTTCTCCCATCTGTTCTGCCAGGGGGAAGTCGACCGTCCGGCTGACGTCTACGATGCCGACGGCAACCACCTCTTCGGTTCCCATCTGCCTACTGAGGGGTACCGCGATTTCCTGGCCATCCTGTTGCCGGCCCTAGACCAGTGGTCACGACCGCCATGGCTGGTCTGATGCACTGTACTGGCATGTCTCGGATGAGCCCCGGGCCAATCAGTACACCTCTTACCGCAAGGCCGTCGACATGGTACGTCGCACCGTCCCCGAGGCCACCGTCATCGACGCCGTGGACGATCCGAGGTTCGCCACCGTCGTCGACGTTCCGGTGACCATCTACGGACACCTCCTCGAGTGCGAGGCCGCAGGACTTGACGGCATGTGGGCCTACACTTCCTGCGCCTCGACTTTCTGGG
>NZ_JAMYEB010000082.1:0-457 GCF_033790785.1 Psychrobacter sp. PP-21
GTAGATAATAGTCATGGTGTCTGTCTGGTTTTTTCGCTACAATCGAGAATAGTTCTTAAGTTAAGCCGCTACAAGAGCCTGGCGCCAAAACTCTCTAAATACATGAGCACCTTTGCTATCTAGGTTGTTACGGCGATCCCAATTGCTCAGACCGGTCGGAAATCGGTCGTAGAGTATAAAGGCAAAAGCGCGCTGCCATCACGGGCGCAGGGTCTGGTATGGGACGTGAGCTGGCGATTCATCTAGCAAAAATGGGCTGTCATCGCGTTTTTTAAGATTGATGCTCGATTGGTTTTTGGTTAACGTAATTTTGCTCAGATGGCAGACAACGGCGATGCATGGGTAGAAATCAACGGTAAAAAGCTAAACAGGTTTTGTCATCCGCGCTATTGATCATTCTTCCGATTGCGCAGCCGCCTTATTTATCAAGTACGACAGTGACGATACCCAAAAACTC
>NZ_JAMYEB010000083.1:0-456 GCF_033790785.1 Psychrobacter sp. PP-21
GAGAGGACCATGGTGAGACGAAAATGCAACAAGCATCCTCAACTTTGGGAAAAGTTCAGCGGTCTTGCAAAGGCATCCCAGGCTTGACAGTCTTCAAAATGTATTCGATGCGAGAGTATAGGCTACTCAGTAGGTATCACTTAGGCGACTCCAACACATGCCCATTCTCCGACAATATGTACAGGCAGCAACTGTTCTGAAGCGCTGCTGATTGGCGCAGGAACACACCCGTGTCGCCCTGGCAGTGAACAACTAACTGGCCCACACCCTCCAAAGATGCCGCACAAACCAATTCGCTCTCGAGAGATTTTGACAAAGCGAGAAAGCCAGGTCAATAGCCCCCGCATGGCGCACATGGCGACTGCCGCTGCTCTTCTTGAGCTAGACCGGTCCCTCCGTTCCGTGGTATCCAGAAGCAAACATTGTCACAATCAAAATGCCAAGTGTGTCTCCAAG
>NZ_JAMYEB010000084.1:0-455 GCF_033790785.1 Psychrobacter sp. PP-21
CCCTTCTACGTCGAGCGTCATGGCTATGGCGAGACGAGTTACTGGGACGTCTCCTACTCGGCCGTACCCGACGACGATGGCTCGGTCGGCGGCGTGCTCTGCATCGTCTCCGAAACCACCGAGCGTGTTCTCGGCGAGACGCAGTTGCGGGCGAGCGAAGCGCGCTACCGGGAGCTCAATGCCACGCTCGAGCAGCGCGTAACCGAACGGACCGCCGAGCGGCACCTGCTTGCCACGATCGTGGAAACCACCGACGGGCAGATTCAGGCCCTCGACCTCGACTATCGCTGGCTCGCCATCAACACGGCTTGCGCCGAGGCTTATGAGCGCATCTACGGCAAGCGGCCGAAGGTCGGCGATTCCCTGCATGAATTCCTCGCCGACCGGCCCGAGCATCTCGCTGCGGCAACCGCGATCTGGACCCGCGCGCTGGGCGGCGAGGCCTTCACCAATAT
>NZ_JAMYEB010000085.1:0-454 GCF_033790785.1 Psychrobacter sp. PP-21
GACTAGCCCCGTCCGACGAACGGCATCTTGGTGGCCATGACCGTCATGGTCAGCACGTTGGCATCGAGCGGCAGGCCGGCCATGTAGGCGACGGCATCGCCGACCGCCTTGGCGTCCATGCGCGGCTCGTGCTTCATCGTGCCGTCGGGCTGCATGACGCCGGGGCCGGCGACCATGCGGTCGGTCATCGGCGTCGCGGCGTTGCCGATGTCGACCTGGCCGACCGCGATGTCGTACATGCGGCCGTCGAGGTTCGAGGCTTTGGTCAAGCCGGTGATGGCGTGCTTGGTCGAGGTGTAGGCGGCCGAGAACGGCCGCGGCGCGTGCGCCGAGATCGAGCCGTTGTTGATGATGCGGCCACCGCGCGGGGACTGGTCCTTCATGATGCGGAAGGCGTGCTGGGTGCACAGGAACGGGCCGGTGAGGTTGGTGTTCACCACCGCCTGCCACTGCT
>NZ_JAMYEB010000086.1:0-452 GCF_033790785.1 Psychrobacter sp. PP-21
GACCGTGAGTCCTCTGCGAGATCGATCATCGCTGACAAAACCCAAATTGAAACTTGGTGAGTGGCGAAGACCGGCAAGCCGAAAGCCGCCGGGACGTCCCGAAAGCGTTACTGTTCGGCAACAAATGGGACCAAAAAGAGGCTGGCCTGCCCAGATCAGCGCAATAAGCGAAAAAAGAGGTTTCTTACTACCTCTAGCGCTGCGTCGGCCCAAGCCTGATCGCTGGCGTCCTATCCGAGGAAGCGGTGCCAGCCTGATCGATCAAGTCCGCGCTAGGCAGTGATCCGAATCAGAATCGGTAGGCGATGCCGACCGTCGCGGTGTGTGTGCGGTCCTTGACGCGGGCGGTGAAGCGGTCGTCGAACCCGATCCCGACTCCCCCTGCGGTGAAGAAAGTCTGGGTCCAGGTCCCGAAATCGGCATAGCGATAATCGACGCGCGCGAGCCAATTG
>NZ_JAMYEB010000087.1:0-451 GCF_033790785.1 Psychrobacter sp. PP-21
TCACAACAAGTTGTTCTTTAGTTTAAGCTTACGTTTTAGGACGTATTAGGGTCTGTAGCTCAGCTGGTTAGAGCACCGTGTTGATAACGCGGGGGTCAGTGGTTCGAGTCCACTTAGACCCACCATTATTAATGTAGGTGAAAGAGCCCTAAGTAAATCCCCTTTAAGGGATTTCCTCTTGCGCTCGGATCGAAGCAGTGCTTCGATTGTATCCTCGCTCAGGGGCCATAGCTCAGTTGGTAGAGCGCCTGCCTTGCACGCAGGAGGTCAACGGTTCGACTCCGTTTGGCTCCACCACTACTTTAGTTAAGCTTTAAGTGCTAAATAAAATAGGTATCAAATAGAAACAAGTGATTTGAACAAGATTACTTCTTTCTGTTTTATACAGAATCTGTGACTCGACGAGAGCATAGAGACTATTTAAAAACATAGATATGAGTCTGGGTTAGGA
>NZ_JAMYEB010000088.1:0-447 GCF_033790785.1 Psychrobacter sp. PP-21
GGTGGATCGGCCGAACAGGATAAGCCGATGGCTGAGATCCGTCCACTCTTCAGGTGGGAAGCATGCGGTAATCTCCCGCTCGATTTTCACGGGATCCAGATGAGTGGAGCGCCAATCCGATCGCCAGCGCAGACGACCGGTCACGCGCATCACGTGAGTGTCCACGGGAAAGCCGGGAATGCCGAAAGCGTTGCCCAGCACCACATTGGCGGTTTTGCGGCCAACGCCTGGCAGGCTGGTCAGCTCATCCATCGATTGTGGGACCTGGCCGTCAAAGCGTTCGTCCAATGCCGTGGCCAAGCCGATGAGATGCTGGGTTTTCGATCGGTAGAAGCCGAGCGGATGGATAATATCCTCGATCTGAGCCGGGCTGGCCTCTGCCAAATCATGAGCCGTGGGATACGTGGCGAACAGTTCGGGGGTGACCGTATTGACACGCTTGTCGGT
>NZ_JAMYEB010000089.1:0-447 GCF_033790785.1 Psychrobacter sp. PP-21
AAATAGGCGATATTGAGGTAGCGCTCCAGGATCTGTTTCTTAGAGAGCTTCTTCTCCATAGCCACCGCATAGCGCAACTCTTGTATCTTTCGGGTGATCGTCGGCTCCTGGGCGGCTTGCACGCCCTCCTCATTGCCCGCAGCTACGGCAGCCTCGATACGGATCTGCTTGACGTACTGCTGGGTCAGAGTTGATCCGCCCTGCCGGGCTGATCCGGCGATGTTTGTCGCTAGGGCGCGAGCGGTGCCTTTGAGGTCGATCGCACCATGGGAGAAGAATCGGTTGTCCTCGATAGCGACCTGGGCCGTTTGCATCTGCTTGGAGATCTTTGACAACGGAACGTATTCGCGGTTCTCGTCGTAGAAGGTGGCTAGTACCGATCCATCGGCCATCAGAATGTGGGACTTTTGAGCCTGCGGTGTGCTCATCAATTCGGGAGGTAGGTCC
>NZ_JAMYEB010000090.1:0-446 GCF_033790785.1 Psychrobacter sp. PP-21
ATCTGTTGGTCGCTGAGATCACGACTTAGCCAGTCGTAATAGCTTGATGGCTTAACCCTTAACACACGGCACATAGTGGTGATGCGAAAGAGGAACTGGTTGTCTTTGATAAAGGCGTACCTGACTAGCTGTTTCTCGCGAAGTACGCCGTCGCCAACTCGAGCATAGCTCTCCCCTTGCGTCGGGGCGAAGCAGTGCTTCGCTTTATCCCTCCTCATTTAGTATTTCGCGTTCCTCTTCAGCCACTTTGAGCTGCCGCTTGAGCTGCTTTATTTCTTGAAGAGCACTCATAAGATCAGGATCGTATTGCTTTGTGCCGACAAGCTTGCCTTGATTGGCTTTGTTATGCCAATTTGATAGCGTTTGCATGGCAATGCCAAGCTGCTTTGCAGTGGCTGAGATATTGCCATTATTGTCTGATATCTTCTTGACGGCCTCGGCTTTAA
>NZ_JAMYEB010000091.1:0-444 GCF_033790785.1 Psychrobacter sp. PP-21
GGTCAGGCTCACGCGTGGTTTATCTTCAGCATGGTGATCGCGATTGGTTTAGCCGTTATGGCTGCGGTCGTATTCATCGAGCAAGGCCAGCGACGTATCCCGGTGCAGTACGCCAAGCGGATGGTGGGGCGCCGAATGTTTGGTGGCTCGACGACGTACATTCCGCTCAAGGTAAACCAATCTGGCGTTATCCCGGTCATCTTTGCCTCGTCGATCCTGTACCTTCCGGTGCTCTACGCAACTTTCCGGCCGCAGACGTCCGCGGCAAAGTGGATCGGTCACTACTTCACGCGCGGTGACCATCCGGTGTACAACATCGCCTACTTCCTGCTCATTATCTTCTTCTGTTACTTCTACGTGGCCATCACTTTCGACCCAGTCGAAATGAGTGACAACATGAAGAAGTATGGTGGGTTTATTCCCGGCATCCGAGCCGGGAAGCCC
>NZ_JAMYEB010000092.1:0-439 GCF_033790785.1 Psychrobacter sp. PP-21
CCATCCCGGCGGCATCGGTACCATCCACGCCGGGAGCGCGCTTGGAGCCTTGCGTCGCCTCGAGCAACTCATCCAGGAAGCCGTCATCACTGTGCCGCGCGCCCTGATCGCTGAGACCGTGAACGTCATTGCTGTTCTCACCGGCCGTGGCGCCGATCGCCGACTTTCCGAATTAGCTGACGTCACTGGGCTCGGGACGTCGGGCGACTACAGCCTCACGTCATCATCAGGAGACCAGCCATGAACCATCGATTGTCATTCTCCCGCACCGCCGTAACTGCAGCCTTTGCGACGTCCTGCCTGCTTTCTGGTCCGGCCTGGTCCGCAGGCTCGAACATGCCCTGGGAACAGCCGCTCAACCAGATCCTGCAGTCGGTAGAGGGGCCGGTCGCCAAGATCGTCGCCGTCATCATCATCATCGTGACCGGACTGTCGCTGG
>NZ_JAMYEB010000093.1:0-429 GCF_033790785.1 Psychrobacter sp. PP-21
TGAAGATACGTCAAGACAAGCAGATCATCAACAAAGCCATTTACTTAGCCCTAGGCGTTAACCTTAACGGTAAAAAAGAGCTGCTTGGTATGTGGCTCTCAGAGAATGAAGGCGCTAAGTTCTGGCTGGGCGTTCTTACCGAGCTTCAAAACCGCGGGGTGCAAGACATCTTAATCGCTTGTGTCGATGGCTTAAAGGGCTTCCCTGATGCCATCAATACGGTTTATCCTAAAGCTCAGGTTCAGCTGTGTATCGTGCATATGGTGCGTTACTCCATGAAGTTCGTACCTTGGACGGATAAAAAGGCCGTAGCGGCTGATTTAAAGGCCATCTACGGTGCTGATACCCTTGAGATGGCAGAGGCCAATCTTGAGCACTTTGATGAGACTTGGGGCAAAGATTACCCGCACGTGGTCAAGTCTTGGCGTA
>NZ_JAMYEB010000094.1:0-429 GCF_033790785.1 Psychrobacter sp. PP-21
GGCAAATGCAGCCTATCAGGTGACCGATCCTCAGATCGCCTTCCACCTCGCGCGTTTCATCGAACACGTCCGCGGCTTACCCCTGGACGCCATCGTCCTGCGCGAAGACTGGCTGCGCGCTTACGACTTTACGACGGACCGGGGGGCCACGGCGCTCAACGACTACGCGCGCAACAACGATCCGTTCGCAAAGCTTGGCAAAACCCAAATCGCGGTTGAGGTGTCCAGCGTCATCAGGGCATCGCCGGATAGCTTCCGCCTGGCCTGGATTGAACGCCGTTATGAGAACAGCCAACTCGCCGCGACTGAACGGTGGAGTGCAATCCTCTCGGTCGTTGTCCAGCCGCCGCGCGATATCGATCGATTGAAGAAGAATCCTCTCGGCATCTACGTCAACGCCATCAACTGGTCCAAGGAGCTCGGACAATG
>NZ_JAMYEB010000095.1:0-426 GCF_033790785.1 Psychrobacter sp. PP-21
GTGCACGGCCGTTGCCGCGGTACGATCGGCGCGGTGTCGAACCCGGATCACATGAACACCTCGATCGGCAAGGCCGGTCGCAACCGTTGGCTGGGTCGCAAGCCGCATAACCGCGGCGTCTCGATGAACCCGATCGACCATCCGCACGGCGGTGGTGAGGGTCGTACCTCGGGCGGTCGCCACCCGGTCACTCCGTGGGGCAAGCCGACCAAGGGCAAGAAGACCCGCAGCAACAAGTCGACCAACAAATTCATTCTCCTAAGCCGCCACAAGCGGAAGAAGTAAGGAACGACGGACATGGTTCGTTCAGTCTGGAAAGGCCCGTTCGTCGAGGGTTCTCTGCTCAAGAAGGCAGATGCCGCCCGCGCGTCCGGCCGTCACGACGTCATCAAGATCTGGAGCCGTCGTTCGACGATCCTGCCGCAG
>NZ_JAMYEB010000096.1:0-419 GCF_033790785.1 Psychrobacter sp. PP-21
GGCTTTGATTGGAATTTCAACGATTTCCAGTGATCTGTTTCCTGATGTCACATCCCAAAGAAGAAGCATCATGCGCATGTCACCTTCGCAGGTGCGCATGATAACTGTAGTCATACGTCCAAGTTTCGCATTGCCCCACGTCATTCGCCTATGACGTCGATATCAGTGCCGGCGCTGCTGCTTGTGCTCGAGCTGGAGGATTTGGAATTGGGACTGCCGGTGCTGTTGCCGGACGAACTGTTGGAGCCTGTCGAACTGTTGCCGGAACCCGTTGAGCTGGAACCGGTAGTGCCCGAATTCGTTGAAGACCCCGATCCGTGGGAGGCATCTGAGCCGGTCGAGTTCGAGCCGGAGTTTCCGCCGGTTCCTGAATTGGTGTTGCCGTTGGTCTCCGTGCCGCTGTTGGTGCCGGATTCGGT
>NZ_JAMYEB010000097.1:0-412 GCF_033790785.1 Psychrobacter sp. PP-21
CAGTATGAATAGTCTTACACTCTAGTTACTTTTCCAACTTATCTTACATACTATCGACAAACCCGTCTTGTTTAAAAGCTAAACAGGTTTTGTCATCCGCGATGGCAATAACATCTTGGGCAAAGACGTCGATGTCAACTTGCTAAGAGCACAGTTAGAGCATTTTAAGTCAATTTTGTTGGAATGGAAAAACCAACTGATTGGTTGCCAGTCTTATACCGTAAACGGTCAAACCATCAATCAAAACGGAAAATTAATTATTAATGACCAACCGTATTTAGACCACGGTCATAAAAACGTTAAGTCTGGCTCTCCTCGACACTAGCAACGAGCGCAACACGCACAAACCCTTGTCCAGGATTGTTACCATCGACCTCGCGCGATAGATAGCGTCCTGCCCTCGGCATTACTA
>NZ_JAMYEB010000098.1:0-411 GCF_033790785.1 Psychrobacter sp. PP-21
GTGGTGGATATGCCGGTGCACCGCCTAAAAGCAACAAAAAAACGGCGTCCAGCCGTAGCCGGATCGCCGCTTTTCGGGCATCCTCCTCAAGCCACAGGAGGATAAGTGTTCAATTATCAGTCGATGTCGGTGCCTTCGTCGCGGGTCGGCTCCTTGGTGGGGTCGAAGCCGGAGACGATGTAGACCACACGGCGGGCGGCGGACACGGCGTGATCGCCGAGGCGCTCCAGGAAGCGGCCCAGCAGCACGATGTCTACGGTCTGCTGACGAGTGATCTCGTCGGACAGCGCCAGGTCGAAGGTCCGGTGATGCAGCTCGTCCAGCTTGTCATCGGCCAGAATGATGGCCTCAGCGGTCTTGGCATCGCGGTCGGTGAGCATGGCCACCAGCTGATCGGCGGTGTTGTCCAGG
>NZ_JAMYEB010000099.1:0-410 GCF_033790785.1 Psychrobacter sp. PP-21
GTTTTCGCGAGGCCCATGGGTTGCGTTAAGCCGCCCGGACCGTGGTCATGAACGCGCTCACCTTCTGCTTCAGGCTCGCGCTGTCGGCCGCCAGCGACCGGGCCGCCGTCAGAACCTGCGACGAGGCCACACCCGTCTCGGACGCTCCGCGCTGCACGTCGGCGACGCCCGTCGAGACCTGCTGCGTGCCGTGCGCGGCCTGCTGAACGTTGCGCGAAATCTCCTGCGTCGCCATGCCCTGTTCCTCGACCGCCGCGGCGATCGCGGACGAGATGTCCGAAAGGCTTCCGATCGTATCGCCGATCTCCTTGATCGCGGCGACGGATTCGCCGGTCGCCGTCTGCATGCCGCCGACCTGCTCGCTGATCTCCCCGGTCGCCTTCGCGGTCTGCTCGGCGAGGGCCTTCACC
>NZ_JAMYEB010000100.1:0-404 GCF_033790785.1 Psychrobacter sp. PP-21
CGTTAAGGTTAACGCCTAGGGCTAAGTAAATGGCTTTGTTGATGATCTGCTTGTCTTGACGTATCTTCACGACGATGCAGTCTAGATAGACAATAGGATAGATGCTGCTCAGTGGCCGGTTCTGCCAAGCGGTGATGTCCTCTAATATGTTATCGGTGACTCTTGAGACAAGAGAGCTTGAGATGTCGACATCGTAGAGCTCTTTAATGCTCTCTACGATCTCAGTGGTGGTTTGACCCTTGGCGTAAAGGAATATGATTTTATCATCGAGACCTGAGATACGGGTTTGATGCTTACGCACTAACGCAGGTTCAAAGTCACCATCACGGTCTCTTGGGGTGGAGATCTCAAGATTGCCTGTGTCACTGCGGACGGTCTTTTTAGTGTGGCCGTTGCGCTTATTG
>NZ_JAMYEB010000101.1:0-404 GCF_033790785.1 Psychrobacter sp. PP-21
TCTCCGTTGCGATCTGCGCCAAGAGATTCGATTTGATGATCTCCGAGTTTACGTTGTCGAGAAAGATCACCGGATGAGCGCTGACAAGCGCTGCGGTCAAGCGCTTATCGAGCTCTTTGCGGTCGCCCGCCGTTGTGAACGGACTCGGCGCCACATTATATGCGATCCTGGCGATGGCTCGGACCAGTTTGCCTTTTCCAACGCCAGCGCCGGAGTACTGCGGCGAGCAAAAGACGAATCCGGGCGCAAGCGCCAGGCTGGGGCGGCTGACCGCCGTAAGGATCGCGGCAAGGTGGGTCGATTCGTCGGCGCCCGGCGGCTTCGTGAGGTCCACGACCTGCTTGCGGCCGGAGCCGTTCACGAAGTTCGCGTCCCTAAAGGGGAATGTTGCGAAGGTGCGACGC
>NZ_JAMYEB010000102.1:0-402 GCF_033790785.1 Psychrobacter sp. PP-21
AGTTATTAAGGTTAAGAAGTGCGCGTGAACACGCTCTTCCTAACCCAGACTCATATCTATGTTTTTAAATAGTCTCTATGCTCTCGTCGAGTCACAGATTCTGTATAAAACAGAAAGAAGTAATCTTATGCAAATCACTTGTTTCTATTTGATACCTATTTTATTTAGCACTCTAAGCTTAACTAAAGTAGTGGTGGAGCCAAACGGAGTCGAACCGTTGACCTCCTGCGTGCAAGGCAGGCGCTCTACCAACTGAGCTATGGCCCCATTATATAAATGGTGGGTCTAAGTGGACTCGAACCACTGACCCCCGCGTTATCAACACGGTGCTCTAACCAGCTGAGCTACAGACCCTAATACGTCCTAAAACGTAAGCTTAAACTAAAGAACAACTTGTTGTGA
>NZ_JAMYEB010000103.1:0-402 GCF_033790785.1 Psychrobacter sp. PP-21
CAAGAGAGCTTGATATATCAACGTCGTAGATGTCTTTGATGGTTTCGACAATTTCAGTGGTGGTTTGACCCTTGGCATAAAACATGATTATTTTATCATCAAGGCCACTGATACGGGTTTGATGCTTGCGCACAAGTGTAGGTTCAAAGTCACCATCACGGTCTCTTGGGGTAGATATCTCAAGATCGCCTGTGTCACTGCGGACGATCTTTTTAGTGTGCCCGTTACGCTTATTAGGTTTATCCGCCTTTTCATGCTTGGGATAGCCGAGATGATCTTCCATCTCAGCTTCTAAGGCAGTATCAATAAAGGATTGCATGAGCTGCTTTTGGAAGTCTTTGATGTCATCGAAGCTGTTCATGCTACCAGCCATTTGCTCGGCTAGTTTTTTAATGTCAGATT
>NZ_JAMYEB010000104.1:0-401 GCF_033790785.1 Psychrobacter sp. PP-21
TGCCTGACCATCCCCGACAGCAGCGCCACGCAGCGTGTTTCTGCTTCGCCAGCGACCACGTGGGCGCGAACGATGACCGCCTGGACGCAGGATCTCATCTATGCAGGCGATCCGGTTCATTATCATGGCAGTCGCGCTACCGAAGGGACACTTTCCTGGCGGCAAGCCACGGCCCAGGCGGGGCAGGGAGAGCGTTACGATCAGATACTCGCGTTTGCTTATCCCGACAACAGTCTTAGCCGCTGGGGAGCGCCACGCTCAACCTGCCAGTTATTACCCAAAGCGAAAGCCTGGCTGGCGAAAAAAATGCCGCAGTGGCGGCGTATATTACAAGCTGAGACGGGGTACAACGAACCAGACGTGTTTGCGGTTTGCCGTTTAGTCTCAGGTTTCCCCTATAC
>NZ_JAMYEB010000105.1:0-396 GCF_033790785.1 Psychrobacter sp. PP-21
GGGCTTGGGGGCAGCGCGACGGATCGCCCACCTGACGTATCGGGGTGAGCGTGAGCTCGACGCCCGCTTCGGATCGGCTCCGCAGAAAGGTGAGGAACCGTTCAGCGCCTACCGCAGCTCGCAGGGACGCTTCGCCGTGGAGAGCTACCTCGACCACCAGGCCAGTAAGCTGCTCCAACGCTTCGACGCCGGCACATACGTCGCCCTCACCCACGCCGTCAATCGCCACGACATCGGACGTGAGCGCGGCGGGGTCAAGGAGGCCCTCGCCTCGATCACCATCCCGGTGCTCGTGGCCGGAGTCGACACCGACCTGCTGTACCCCTTGCACCAGCAGGAGTTCCTCACCGAGCATCTCGGCAACCCCCTCGGTCTGGACACGATCGTCTCCCACGT
>NZ_JAMYEB010000106.1:0-395 GCF_033790785.1 Psychrobacter sp. PP-21
GTAAAAGCCCCACCGCCGCCACCGAAAGCCCCACCAGCGGCCACGGTGCCGCCGCCACCGCATATTCCGGCGCATGCGCCGCCAGCCAAATCAGCGCGCGCAGGGTGTATTCGCCTACCGCCGCCGCCAGCCATTGCAAAGGCGGCCACGGCAGCAGCGAAGCGATGAGCGCCAAAGGCACCAACACCCAGGAAAACCAAGGAATCGCCAGCGCATTCACCAGCGGGCTGATCAGCGGCAGCGAAGCAAACAACACCCCCAGCGCCACCACCGACAGCAACGACACCGCCCATTGCCCTTCCAACGCCAAACGCCAGCCGCGCCTGCCTTCATCAAGCCGCCCGAACGACACCCACAGCAAAGCCGCCACCAAACCAAACGAGAGCCAAAAGCCC
>NZ_JAMYEB010000107.1:0-389 GCF_033790785.1 Psychrobacter sp. PP-21
GAGCAGAACCAGCAGAAGATGGCGGAGCTCAGCCAGATCGTGAGCTCCCGCTGGCCCCAGGCCACCATCGTCCCGATCCACCTGGATGGCCCGGGAACCTCATCCGTCGTTGACGGCGTGCCCACCTGGCCGGAGAACCCCCAGTACGAACTTCCCGCCGATCTCGACCAGTTGGCAGGAATCATCGTCGGCGGCGGCTGGGTACCCGGCTATCTTGCCGGACTGGGGCCAGCGGCCGAACAGCTCTCCCGGATGGTGCGCAGCGGCGCCCCGTGGCTGGGGTTCTCGGGCGGAGCG
This sequence comes from Psychrobacter sp. PP-21, assembly GCF_033790785.1. NCBI lineage: Bacteria > Pseudomonadati > Pseudomonadota > Gammaproteobacteria > Moraxellales > Moraxellaceae > Psychrobacter > Psychrobacter sp. PP-21. Next base: position 298 of record NZ_JAMYEB010000107.1, read on the forward strand.
ATGATCTGCTCGTGCTCCACCCTGGCCGGAGGATGGCGTCTGGATGGGCGTCAGATTGGCCCCGAGGCCGGTTCGAGGGGGTTCGAGGACCT
>NZ_JAMYEB010000108.1:0-387 GCF_033790785.1 Psychrobacter sp. PP-21
GGTCGTTACCGCTCTTAGCGACGAGCCGGACTTTAGGCTCACCGGCTTCGAATGGTCGATCCGGATCAGTTCGATGAAGGAAGCGGCCTCTCCGAAACTTCGGCTGCCTCCCGACAACAACGGCTATTCGTCATTTGCGAGGGATTGGCAGAAACTGGGCCTGCTGTTCACCCGTTTATTTGGGATCACCGAGACGAGGATGCTGGATCTGACCTTCGCTCCGTCAGACGTGGCAGAGAATTTCACTGCCGCCGAGGCCATCCTCCTCCGTACGATGTTGGGCCTGCAGTCATCAGAACGAATAGATGCTGATTATCTGCGCAGGAAGATAGACGAAATTGTTTCCTCGGTGTCATCCGAAGTTGCTGAGAAAGACGCCAAGCATTG
>NZ_JAMYEB010000109.1:0-383 GCF_033790785.1 Psychrobacter sp. PP-21
TGGTCCAATCGGCTGCTCCTCGCCGACACCACGATGTGGTGGGCGGCGGAGTGGCTCTTGTTCTACGAGCTCTGGCACCTGACGGGTGAGTGGCGAGGAGGTGGCGTTGGTTACGAGAGCATCGCCGAAGCGCGGGCTGCCAGCCTTTACCGACAGGCGAGCCCACTCGCTGAAGGAGAGGCGCAAGCCACTGCCGTGGCCGAAGGATAAACCCTTCAAGATATTGTCACTGGATGGCGGCGGCATTCGGGGCATCTACGCGGCGACGATTCTTGCTCAGATCGAGCGAGAGATCACTGGTGGCGAACCGATCGCCGACTACTTCGACACCATCGCCGGCACGTCTACAGGCGGAATCATCGCGCTAGGTCTCGGTCTCAAGA
>NZ_JAMYEB010000110.1:0-380 GCF_033790785.1 Psychrobacter sp. PP-21
GGTGACCGAGGCGATGCGCACACAAGCCGGCATGGTCGAAGTCAAACCGTTTACCAAGGACGAGAGCGGCAAGCTGCTCGAGCCCTGGCTCGGCACCGGATTGTCGATGGACGATCTGCCGGTGCCGCGCCTGATCATCGCGCGCGTGCAGCCGGGCACGGCGCTCGATCTCGGCGCCTTGCGCGCCCGCGTGACCCAGGCGGCCCCAAGCGCCAGCGTCGACGATCACCGCGCCTGGATCGAACGGATGCGCTCGATGACCAACGCCACGGTGCTCGCGGGTCTCGGCATTCTCGCGCTCGTCATCGTCGCCACCATCATCTCGGTCTCGTTCGCGACTCGCGGCGCCATGGCGGCGAACCGCCCGATCGTCGAGGTGC
>NZ_JAMYEB010000111.1:0-349 GCF_033790785.1 Psychrobacter sp. PP-21
GATTTCCCTAAAGAGCCGTTCAAGACTAGGACGTTGATAGGCAGGGTGTGGAAGCACAGCGATGTGTGTAGCTAACCTGTACTAATTGCTCGTTTGGCTTGACCATACAACACCCAAGTGGTTTGTACCAAGTCTAATTATCTGTCATAGACAGAACATTTCGATATCACCTTTTAACCTTGATTCAGTCAGGTTACGTGATACTTATTAAAAGTCACACATCAGACTCATATCTAACCCCCTTTGCTGACGACAATAGCGCGATGGCCCCACCTGATCCCTTCCCGAACTCAGAAGTGAAACATCGTTGCGCCAATGGTAGTGTGGTTCGCCCATGTGAGAGTAGGTC
>NZ_JAMYEB010000112.1:0-328 GCF_033790785.1 Psychrobacter sp. PP-21
CAAGGCCACTGATACGGGTTTGATGCTTACGCACTAACGCAGGTTCAAAGTCACCATCACGGTCTCTTGGGGTGGAGATCTCAAGATCGCCTGTGTCACTGCGGACGGTCTTTTTAGTGTGGCCGTTACGCTTATTAGGTTTATCCGCCTTTTCATGCTTGGGATAGCCGAGATGATCTTCCATCTCAGCTTCTAAGGCAGTATAGTCACTGCACTACAAAAGAGTTATGTTTTGGATGAATATCATAAAACAATTTAGATAAGTCATTTTCCATCCAACCTTGGCGTAAAAACTTCACTTGAGCCCACTTTTTCTCGATGGGATTTA
>NZ_JAMYEB010000113.1:0-297 GCF_033790785.1 Psychrobacter sp. PP-21
AAGTAGACCGCCTGGGGAGTACGGCCGCAAGGTTAAAACTCAAATGAATTGACGGGGGCCCGCACAAGCGGTGGAGCATGTGGTTTAATTCGATGCAACGCGAAGAACCTTACCTGGTCTTGACATACACAGAATCTTGTAGAGATACGAGAGTGCCTTCGGGAATTGTGATACAGGTGCTGCATGGCTGTCGTCAGCTCGTGTCGTGAGATGTTGGGTTAAGTCCCGCAACGAGCGCAACCCTTGTCCTTAGTTACCAGCGGGTTAAGCCGGGAACTCTAAGGATACTGCCAGTGA
>NZ_JAMYEB010000114.1:0-284 GCF_033790785.1 Psychrobacter sp. PP-21
TATTTGGGGCTATTATCAAAGTGTAAGACCACACAGCTTTAATGAGTATTTAACACCGAGCGAGAAAGAGAGACTTTATTTCAACAAAAACCTCTTAAGTACTGTCTAAAAATATTTGACCACTACAGTTAGTAACTAAAATAGGAGGTGGGTTTTCTCGGGAGTTTCCTAAAAACTGTGTAACTGCTTATAATCCATTAACAGGAGAATAAGCAATGACGACTCAATCTGACATTAAAAAACTAGCCGAGCAAATGGCTGGTAGCATGAACAGCTTCGATGAC
>NZ_JAMYEB010000115.1:0-275 GCF_033790785.1 Psychrobacter sp. PP-21
TTAAGAAGCATAAATTTAAGGGCTCAATGTCCAGGCGTGGCAATTGCTTTGATAATGCGCCCATAGAAAGCTTCTGGGGCATATTAAAGAATGAGTTGGTGTATCACGAAGACTATAAAACAAGGTTCGAAGCTATCAATGATATCACTAAATATATTGAGCTTGAGTATAACCAGACTAGAATCCAAAAGGGTTTGGGCTATAAAACGCCAAGACAGGTGTGGTTTGATTTTTATCGTCAAGCTGCGTAACTAAAATCTCCCAAGTCAATGTCT
>NZ_JAMYEB010000116.1:0-271 GCF_033790785.1 Psychrobacter sp. PP-21
GGCCCGGACTCCTACGGGAGGCAGCAGTGGGGAATATTGGACAATGGGGGAAACCCTGATCCAGCCATGCCGCGTGTGTGAAGAAGGCCTTTTGGTTGTAAAGCACTTTAAGCAGTGAAGAAGACTCTTCGGTTAATACCCGGAGACGATGACATTAGCTGCAGAATAAGCACCGGCTAACTCTGTGCCAGCAGCCGCGGTAATACAGAGGGTGCAAGCGTTAATCGGAATTACTGGGCGTAAAGCGAGCGTAGGTGGCTTGATAAGTCAG
>NZ_JAMYEB010000117.1:0-264 GCF_033790785.1 Psychrobacter sp. PP-21
AATCTTTGCCCCAAGTCTCATCAAAGTGCTCAAGATTGGCCTCTGCCATCTCAAGGGTATCAGCGCCGTAGATGGCCTTTAAATCAGCCGCTACGGCCTTTTTATCCGTCCACGGCACAAACTTCATTGAATAGCGCACCATGTGTACGATACACAGCTGAACCTGTGCCTTTGGATAGACGGTGTTAATGGCATCAGGGAAGCCCTTTAGACCATCGACACAAGCGATTAAGATGTCTTGTACCCCACGGTTTTGAAGCTCGG
>NZ_JAMYEB010000118.1:0-262 GCF_033790785.1 Psychrobacter sp. PP-21
TCATCAAACATAATCATAAAACGATTCAGAGCAGACGTCCAGTTACGAATGGGCATCGACCACTTTTTAGACGCCTGCTGAGTTGCTAGGTAGACTACCTTAAACGCTGCCTGATCAGACGGGAACACCTTACGTTTATTCACCGCTGTCCGAATCACACTGTTTAGCGACTCTATCGCATTGGTGGTATAAATCACTTTTCTGATGTCTTTCGGATACTCAAAGAACACCGTTAAGCCCTCCCAGTTATTACGCCAAGACT
>NZ_JAMYEB010000119.1:0-261 GCF_033790785.1 Psychrobacter sp. PP-21
CCACGCGCACTAGCAGCTCACACTGGTTGCGGTGGATCTGCTGATTACTAACACCACGATTTATCCAGTTGTAATAGCTTGATGGCTTGACATCTAATACGTGACACATACAGGTGATGCTAAATATTTTCTGGTTATCCTTGATAAAGACGTACTTCATCAACTGTGTTTCGCGAAGTACGCCGTGGCCTTTTTTAGAATATCTCGCTCTTCCTGAGCAACTTTTAGATCACGTTTAAGACGTTTATTCTCTTCTAGTAT
>NZ_JAMYEB010000120.1:0-255 GCF_033790785.1 Psychrobacter sp. PP-21
CATTAACGTCTACGGTGGCTGAATCTACAGTTAGGGTGTTGTTACCGTCACCATCAGTATCGTTAGTAAGGACATTGCCGGTTAAGTCAGTGTCCTCAGGCGTGCTTTCAACTTCAGGGCTCGCGACTGGTATATCTTCTACTGGCGTTACAGTGATGTCTAAGGTGGTGCTGTCAGTGTTGCCCTCAGGGTCGGTCACTGTATAGCTCACTTGGGGCACGGTGCCGTTGAAGTTAGGCGCTGGATCAAAGGTGT
>NZ_JAMYEB010000121.1:0-255 GCF_033790785.1 Psychrobacter sp. PP-21
TACGCTAACCCCATCAATTAACCTTCCAGCACCGGGCAGACATCACACCCTATACGTCCACTTTCGTGTTTGCAGAGTGCTGTGTTTTTAATAAACAGTTGCAGCAGCCTGGTATCTGCGACTGCCAGCAGCTCAAGGAGCAAGTCCTATCACCACCAACAGCGTACCTTCTCCCGAAGTTACGGTACCATTTTGCCTAGTTCCTTCAGCAGAGTTCTCTCAAGCGCCTTGGTATTCTCTACCTGATCACCTGTG
>NZ_JAMYEB010000122.1:0-255 GCF_033790785.1 Psychrobacter sp. PP-21
TGACATCTTGAGCTAAGGCTTCATCCTCTATTTTGTAGGGCTTAATATATCGAGTGGTTTTACTATGAAGACGCTTTTTCCACTTCTGGATAGTCGTTGGACTGATATCATAGAAAACAGCAGCTTCAGCAAAGGTCATGCCCTCATCTAAGCTTTTTAAGACTTGTTTGCGATAATCTAGGGAGTAAGTCATGGTTATTTATTGTGGTAGTCGTTTAGTTGATTTATTTTATAACATTTTTGTGGTCAGGTGAC
>NZ_JAMYEB010000123.1:0-255 GCF_033790785.1 Psychrobacter sp. PP-21
AGTGACAAACTGGAGGAAGGCGGGGACGACGTCAAGTCATCATGGCCCTTACGACCAGGGCTACACACGTGCTACAATGGTAGGTACAGAGGGCAGCTACACAGCGATGTGATGCGAATCTCAAAAAGCCTATCGTAGTCCAGATTGGAGTCTGCAACTCGACTCCATGAAGTAGGAATCGCTAGTAATCGCGGATCAGAATGCCGCGGTGAATACGTTCCCGGGCCTTGTACACACCGCCCGTCACACCATGGG
>NZ_JAMYEB010000124.1:0-255 GCF_033790785.1 Psychrobacter sp. PP-21
TACGCTAACCCCATCAATTAACCTTCCAGCACCGGGCAGACATCACACCCTATACGTCCACTTTCGTGTTTGCAGAGTGCTGTGTTTTTAATAAACAGTTGCAGCAGCCTGGTATCTGCGACTGCCAACAGCTCAAGGAGCAAGTCCTATCACCACCAACAGCGTACCTTCTCCCGAAGTTACGGTACCATTTTGCCTAGTTCCTTCAGCAGAGTTCTCTCAAGCGCCTTGGTATTCTCTACCTGATCACCTGTG
>NZ_JAMYEB010000125.1:0-255 GCF_033790785.1 Psychrobacter sp. PP-21
AGCAAGATTAAACTGAAGAGTTTGATCATGGCTCAGATTGAACGCTGGCGGCAGGCTTAACACATGCAAGTCGAGCGGAAACGATGGTAGCTTGCTACCAGGCGTCGAGCGGCGGACGGGTGAGTAACACTTAGGAATCTACCTAGTAGTGGGGGATAGCACGGGGAAACTCGTATTAATACCGCATACGTCCTACGGGAGAAAGGGGGCAACTTGTTGCTCTCGCTATTAGATGAGCCTAAGTCGGATTAGCTA
>NZ_JAMYEB010000126.1:0-253 GCF_033790785.1 Psychrobacter sp. PP-21
GGCTTGTTTTAAGATGTTAACGATTTGGTTGTCGCTAAAACGTGTCTTTTTCATAGGATTCTCCTGCTGGTGTATTTTAGCAGTTAATCTCTATTCAGGAGTGTTCTTATTTTTCGGGGGGATTACCGAATGACAGCAGATTTAGTTTGCCGTGCACTCAATATGGCCATCAAGAACAAACGACCCAACCAACAGCTGATTGTGCATTCTGATAGAGGCAGTCAGTACTGTAGTTATGACTATCATAAGATCA
>NZ_JAMYEB010000127.1:0-252 GCF_033790785.1 Psychrobacter sp. PP-21
AGGTGGGGCCATCGCGCTATTGTCGTCAGCAAAGGGGGTTAGATATGAGTCTGTTGTTTTTATTGTTTGACTATAAATGTTTAGTTTATGGTCGATCAACTTGTAACCTAACTGAATCAAGGTTAAAAGGTGATATCGAAATGTTCTGTCTATGACAGATAATTAGACTTGATACAAACCACTTGGGTGTTGTATGGTCAAGCCAAACGAGCAATTAGTACAGGTTAGCTACACACATCGCTGTGCTTCCAC
>NZ_JAMYEB010000128.1:0-252 GCF_033790785.1 Psychrobacter sp. PP-21
TCGTCCTAACGAAGCTTGGGTTAGTGACATTACCTATGTCTGGACCAATGAGGGTTGGCTATACTTAGCAGGTGTTAAAGACCTCTACACCAAAGAGCTTGTCGGCTATGCCATCAATAAGCGAATGGTAATCATCCCAACCATAAGACACTTATCAAATAGAATTAAGCTGCGTGGTTTAGTTTCTGTATTGGCGTAAAGCCGCCATTGCCCATATTCGGGCGCTCGTGATTGTAGTGATATAACCAGTCC
>NZ_JAMYEB010000129.1:0-252 GCF_033790785.1 Psychrobacter sp. PP-21
ACAGCCCTGATCTGAACCCTATCGAGAAGAAGTGGGCACAGGCTAAGTTTCTACGCCAAGGGTGGATGGAGAATAATCTGCCTAAACTGTTTCAGGATATGGGCTGTTCCAGTTTTATTGTGGATTGGTAACCCTCCCAAACTTAAGACACCTAATAAATAGAATTAAGCTGCCTGATTGAGTTTCTGTATCGGTGTAAAACCGCCATTGCCCATGTTTGGGCGCTTATGATTATAATGGTATAACCAGTTT
>NZ_JAMYEB010000130.1:0-251 GCF_033790785.1 Psychrobacter sp. PP-21
GTGGAAGCACAGCGATGTGTGTAGCTAACCTGTACTAATTGCTCGTTTGGCTTGACCATACAACACCCAAGTGGTTTGTATCAAGTCTAATTATCTGTCATAGACAGAACATTTCGATATCACCTTTAACCTTGATTCAGTTAGGTTACAAGTTGATCGACCATAAACTAAACATTTATAGTCAAACAATAAAAACAACAGACTCATATCTAACCCCCTTTGCTGACGACAATAGCGCGATGGCCCCACCT
>NZ_JAMYEB010000131.1:0-251 GCF_033790785.1 Psychrobacter sp. PP-21
GGTCATGCCCTCATCTAAGCTTTTTAAGACTTGTTTGCGATAATCTAGGGAGTAAGTCATGGTTATTTATTGTGGTAGTCGTTTAGTTGATTTATTTTATAACATTTTTGTGGTCAGGTGACTATATCAATAAAGGATTGCATGAGCTGCTTTTGGAAGTCTTTGATGTCATCGAAGCTGTTCATGCTACCAGCCATTTGCTCGGCTAGTTTTTTAATGTCAGATTGAGTCGTCATTGCTTATTCTCCTGT
>NZ_JAMYEB010000132.1:0-243 GCF_033790785.1 Psychrobacter sp. PP-21
TAATGATGTCATTGATAGCTTCGAATCTCATTTTATAATCCTGATGATACACTAACTCATTTTTCAATATGCCCCAGAAACTCTCTATCGGAGCATTATCAAAGCAATTACCACGTCTGGACATTGAGCCCTTAAATTTATGCTTCTTAATGATCTTATGATAGTCATAACTACAGTACTGACTGCCTCTATCAGAATGCACAATCAGCTGTTGGTTGGGTCGTTTGTTCTTGATGGCCATAT
>NZ_JAMYEB010000133.1:0-238 GCF_033790785.1 Psychrobacter sp. PP-21
CTGTTTACTGCTAGTAATTGCTCTATTTGCTTGCTCATAATATTTCTCATCAATTTTGATTGCTGCCAGCTCATCAACGACATTGATAGTGTCGCGTTCTTTCATTGCTTGCTTAAATTCGCTTGTCACACGTTTTAAAGCGTACAAGTCACCAACTGATACACAGCAGCTAATAATCGCATTAGGAAGCAAATCAGCGCGTTCTGATGATGACAATAAAAAGCTGTCTATACTGTTG
>NZ_JAMYEB010000134.1:0-230 GCF_033790785.1 Psychrobacter sp. PP-21
GGTGACTTGGTGAACCAGATTGTCCCCTTCGGTGGCGCTGGCATTGCCCACGCTAACGCTCGGCTTGTCGCCCTCGTTGACGGTGCCGTCTGCTGCATCTTCATCGAAGATGGTGGCGACATCAAAGGCGGTGCCAATGCTGGCGTTGATCGGATTGCTGATGCTCATGCTTAGGGCTTCTGAGACCTCATAGATGGCATCGTCAGTTGGGCTGATGGTGAACGTTGGCA
>NZ_JAMYEB010000135.1:0-221 GCF_033790785.1 Psychrobacter sp. PP-21
ATACTAGAAGAGAATAAACGTCTTAAACGTGATCTAAAAGTTGCTCAGGAAGAGCGAGATATTCTAAAAAAGGCCACGGCGTACTTCGCGAAACACAGTTGATGAAGTACGTCTTTATCAAGGATAATCAGAAGATATTTAGCATCACCTGTATGTGTCACGTATTAGATGTCAAGCCATCAAGCTATTACAACTGGATAAATCGTGGTGTTAGTAATCAG
>NZ_JAMYEB010000136.1:0-214 GCF_033790785.1 Psychrobacter sp. PP-21
CCCCAGAAGATGGCTTTACCGCAGACCCAACCCCAATCAGCTATAGCGTTGAAGACATCAACGGTTTGGTATCGAACGAAGCCACGGTCACCATCGACTACCCACAAACCGCCCCAGTGGCACAGAACGATGCAGACACTGGTGACTCTGGTGAGACTGTCGTGGTAGACGTGGTGGCCAACGACACCGATGCTGAAGAAGATCTTGACCCAAC
>NZ_JAMYEB010000137.1:0-211 GCF_033790785.1 Psychrobacter sp. PP-21
TTGTTCTAGATGGCCATATTGAGTGCACGGCAAACTAAATCTGCTGTCATTCGCTTATTGATGGCATAGCCGACAAGCTCTTTGGTGTAGAGGTCTTTAACACCTGCTAAGTATAGCCAACCCTCATCTGTCCATATGTAAGTGATGTCACTAACCCAAGCTTCGTTAGGACGACTGGTATCAAATTTTTGATCGAGCAGGTTTGGATAAA
>NZ_JAMYEB010000138.1:0-210 GCF_033790785.1 Psychrobacter sp. PP-21
TGACATCTTGAGCTAAGGCTTCATCCTCTATTTTGTAGGGCTTAATATATCGAGTGGTTTTACTATGAAGACGCTTTTTCCACTTCTGGATAGTCGTTGGACTGATATCATAGAAAACAGCAGCTTCAGCAAAGGTCATGCCCTCATCTAAGCTTTTTAAGACTTGTTTGCGATAATCTAGGGAGTAAGTCATGGTTATTTATTGTGGTA
>NZ_JAMYEB010000139.1:0-210 GCF_033790785.1 Psychrobacter sp. PP-21
ATAGTTAATAATCTTTCCGAAAAGAAAAGACAGTCAACTTTATTTTTTAGCATTCTGAATCAGCAAAAATCCACACAAGTTGTTCTTTAGTTATGCTTTTAAATAGTCTCAATCACTGTCGTCCAGTCATCGATATATAGGGTATTTCTTTTGCCATCTAGCCAATCCGTCTCCGGTTAAGCTATCTAGCGAGCCGACTATCTTATCATA
>NZ_JAMYEB010000140.1:0-207 GCF_033790785.1 Psychrobacter sp. PP-21
TCACCGCGGCAATGCTCACCGCAGGAATCGCGTCGCCGGCATCGATGATGGTGCCAGTGCCACTGTCATTGCCAATGGTAAGCTCGGTGGTTTCATCGTTCTCAAGGATGGCATCATTTGATGTCGGGTAGCTGACGGTAAAGTCGGTCACCCCAGCAGGGACGGTGATGGTGCCATCATTATTGTTGATGACGCCGTTGCTAAAGA
>NZ_JAMYEB010000141.1:0-205 GCF_033790785.1 Psychrobacter sp. PP-21
ATCCTTTATTGATACTGCCTTAGAGGCTGAGATGGAAGAGCATCTCGGCTACCCTAAACATGAGAAGGCAGACAAGCCCAATAAGCGCAACGGCCACACTAAAAAGACCGTCCGCAGTGACACAGGCAATCTTGAGATCTCCACCCCAAGAGACCGTGATGGTGACTTTGAACCTGCGTTAGTGCGTAAGCATCAAACCCGTATC
>NZ_JAMYEB010000142.1:0-203 GCF_033790785.1 Psychrobacter sp. PP-21
AGCCCTAAGCATGAGCATCAGCAATCCGATCAACGCCAGCATTGGCACCGCCTTTGATGTCGCCACCATCTTCGATGAAGATGCAGCAGACGGCACCGTCAACGAGGGCGACAAGCCGAGCGTTAGCGTGGGCAATGCCAGCGCCACCGAAGGGGACAATCTGGTTCACCAAGTCACCGTCAATGGCGTCACCGAAGCGGATG
>NZ_JAMYEB010000143.1:0-201 GCF_033790785.1 Psychrobacter sp. PP-21
GACCTACTCTCACATGGGCGAACCACACTACCATTGGCGCAACGATGTTTCACTTCTGAGTTCGGGAAGGGATCAGGTGGGGCCATCGCGCTATTGTCGTCAGCAAAGGGGGTTAGATATGAGTCTGTTGTTTTTATTGTTTGACTATAAATGTTTAGTTTATGGTCGATCAACTTGTAACCTAACTGAATCAAGGTTAAA
>NZ_JAMYEB010000144.1:0-200 GCF_033790785.1 Psychrobacter sp. PP-21
ATAAAATAGGTATCAAATAGAAACAAGTGATTTGAACAAGATTACTTCTTTCTGTTTTATACAGAATCTGTGACTCGACGAGAGCATAGAGACTATTTAAAAACATAGATATGAGTCTGGGTTAGGAGGTGCGTGTTCACGCGCACTTCTTAACCTTAATAACTCACCTCTTAACGACATCAGTTGTTATCCCAGGGGTG